>JAQVZK010000148.1 GCA_028708195.1 Desulfovibrio sp. | reverse complement strand
ATGGCTTATAAAGCGTCGCCCAGTATAAGCAAGCACGCATGCGATTGTGGCTGCATAGGGGGATGCAATGGAAAGACCGAAAGAATGGCTGGCAATGAAAAAGCAGCCTGCTTAAATAATTTGGCACGCCTCCACATGAAATGAGGGGGTTGTTGTTTTACGGTTTATTGTTGTGAATTGAGATGCTTGATAAAATTATGATTTTTTTGGGAGACAATTTTTGTCCAGTACATTTTTAAAAACCGCAAGAATCCCTCGGCGTCTCGCCTGCTGCGGCACCGCATGTCTACAGTTTGAATGATTGACATGAGCTCTTCGTTACGTTTTGTTTGCAAGTCGCTTTCTGGGTACTCCGTTTCTTTCATTAATCGAGAAATGGTTAAAAAATGCAATTGAGCATAACTTTTAAACATCTCTGCTGTGGGCACCAGAAACCGATCAATATCTTTATCGGCATCGCCCTTATGGTAAAAAAACGTGTTTATCAAGCTCACAAGGCCACGATGTTGTTCATCAATAATGGGAATTCCGGTGTCCATGTCTTCTGACCAAACGATGTAGAGGGGGCGGTCAATACTTTTCATATTTTTGCAAAACCAGCATGTTAAAATTTGATGAATATGTTCCACTGCAATGCTGTCGCAATAATCCTCAAGTGAGAATAAAAACATGTTTTGAGGTAGCCTGTTATTCACAATAGTTCATCAGCTACAACTTCTTTATAAACCAGCTCTTATTTCTTTGCAATTTTTCAACCTGACTGCCTGCAAAAACCGCGGCCTGTTGCCTTTTTGGGTCAAACAGCCAGATAACACATTGTTTTTACCCCAAAAAACAGATAGTCAGAGGCAGTGCCCCCCTACTTATGTTTTTTTGCGGCTTCGTAACCGCCGCCAGTGCTGCAACCGCCTGAAGGATTTTTGCTCCATGAAGAACATGCTCCTCTCCCTGTCCGCCGCCCTGTTGCTGGCAGCCGCCCCGGCTGCTGCCGCCACCGTGGTCTATGATGACGTCAGCACCTATGCCACCCCGGCCTCCCCTTCAGGCAATGACATCATCGCTAACGGCGGTTCGTATACAGGCGACATCTATGGTGGGCTTGCCGCCCCCTTGGCAATGCCACGGGCAACAGTCTGACGATCAACGGCGGCTCGTATACAGGCAACGTTTACGGCGGGTATGCCGACCAAGGCGATGCCACAGGCAACAGCGTGACCATCAACGGCGGCACGGTTATCAGAGTTAGCTACGGCGCTTCAATCTCAATCAATGGCGGGTATGCCTCCTCCGGCAATGCCACAGGCAACAGCGTGTATATCAGCGGTGGCACGGTTACCTCAATAGTCGGCGATTCTCGCATCAGTGGCGGGTATGCCCCCTCCGGCAATGCCACGGGCAACAGCGTGCATATCAGCGGTGGCACAGTGGATATCGATGTTTACGGCGGGTATGCCCCCTCCGGCAATGCCACAGGCAACAGCGTGTATATCAGCGGCGGCACGGTGGAGGGCAACGTTTGCGGCGGGTCTGCCCCCTCCGGCAATGCCACGGGCAACAGCGTGCATATCAGCGGAAAGCCAGATCTGACACAGGCCGATCTTGCCGGTGGTGTCGGCAGCAGCCTCAGCAGCCTCAGCGACAATACGCTCTATGTCCACGACTACCAGGGCACAGCGGTAAAAAAGCTGGCCAACTTTGACAAATTTAGCTTTATCCTGCCCGCTGGTCTGCGCTCTGGCGGCACAGCCCTTGAGGTTACGGATACGGCCAGTTTCACCTTGCCGGCTACCATCATCACAAATATTTCCCAGAAGGGCGGAACCAACCCCCTGGCGGTCGGCAGCACTGTCAATCTCATCAAGGCAGGTTCTTTTAACTCTTATTACATCAGCACCATAAACCCCACTGCCAGCGGGCTTTATGGCGCCACCCTGCGCTATGACTGGGACGTAAAGCTTGATATGACCGCCGCGACCCTCACTGCCACCCTCAAAAGCGTGAGCGTCAACCCCCAGGCCAAGGCTCTGGCCGAAGGTGCGGCAGCGGGCGCGGCCCTGATCAACCAGGGGGCGGACATGGCCGCGGGCAAAGGCATGGACAATGCCGTCAGTGCGGCCAAGGGCGGCGGTGCAGCAGGCGGCGGGGCCCTGGCAAGCTTTGGGGCGCTGAGTGCCGGGCAGTCCCGCTACAATTCCGGCTCGCATGTGGATGTGAGCAGCCTTTCCCTGCTGGTGGGTCTTTCCCGGGGCGTGGAGCTTGCGCCGGGCTGGCTCACTCTGGGAGCGTTTTTTGAGTTTGGGCGCGGCAGCTACAATACGTATAATTCATTCAGCAATGCCGCCTCGGTGGATGGCGACGGCGCAAGCGGCTATATGGGCGTCGGCCTGCTGGGCCGCCTGGACTTCATCCCCACAGGGCCTGGCAATTTTTACACCGAGGCATCGGCCCGCCTGGGCAGTGCCCACAACCGCTATGACAACAGCGACCTGCGCGACGCAGCGGGCCGCTCCACAGGCTTTGATACCTACCACACTCCCTATGTGGGCCTGCACCTGGGCGCGGGATATGTGTGGAACATCACCCCCGCCGCCTCTCTGGACATGTACGGTAAGTATTTCTGGACGCGCCAGTACGGGCAGGATGTGGCGCTCTACACGGGCGAAACACTGACCTTTGATGATGCTGACTCCCATCGCCTGCGTTTTGGCGGGCGCTTCAGCTATGCCGTCAATGAATACGTCAGCCCCTATGCAGGCGCTGCCTGGGAACACGAATTTGACGGCAGGGTGCGCTCCGCCGTGGCTGGCTATGACATTGACGCCCCTTCATTGCGCGGTGACACGGGCATGGGCGAACTGGGCCTTACCCTGCGACCTTCCACGTCCATCCCCCTGAGTGTGGATGTGGGTGTGCAGGGCTATACAGGCATCCGCGAAGGTGTGACAGGCAGCGTGATGCTCAAGCTGGAATTTTAATTCTTTCTTTATAAGGAACTTGCCATGAAAAGACGCGCGCCCCTCTTCCTGTCTGCCGCCCTGTTGCTGGCTGCTGCCCCGGCTGTTGCCGTAACTGTGGTCTATGATGACGTCAGCAGCTATACCATCCCGGCTTCCTCTTCAGGCAATGACATCACCATTAACTGATTACGCCGTCTGGTGGAAACTTTGCCCGAGTGAGCTTTGCCGGGCTGTCTACCGACAAACCGAGTCAACAACAGATTGTTTTGCCGCATTTCCCCGCAAGTGAGAGATGTTCAGCAGTGTCTCTTCTTGACAAAGGTTATTAATAGGTTATCTAGTTAATAGCTACGTAACAAATTTGAACAGGCTATCCATTGATAGTCACGGGGGCGTGCCTGCCTCCCGCATGTCTACCTTTTTGAGTCCGGCTTTTTTGTGGGCTTGAGACTCAAGGCCAGTGCAACTGGTCCTGCAAAATACTTGCAGCCTCCTCTCTAAAAAAAATCATCCATCAGATTGTAATCTTTGCACTTGAGCAAAATCAGTTTGTTTTTGCTCAACCATACAAGGAAACTTTTTATGCAAACCTTTCTTATCTCTCGCCCTGAAAATGGTCAGCATCTTTCCATCAAAGCTGCGGCTGATGCCAGATTTTCCCTAGAATTTCCCGCTGATCAAGCTACTCTTGAACGTTCTGGCAATGATCTTACGTTCAGGTTTGAAGATGGCTCCAGCGTTAATATTGCTGATTTTTATTCGGAGTATGCCAGAGACACTACGCCTGATTTCGAAGTTGATGGCACTGTGATTTCTGGCAAGGATTTTTTTGCGGCTATGGGATCGGACTTTATGCCTGCAGCTGGCCCGGACGCAGCCGAACGGGGTTCTCACTATGTGGAGCACGGCAAGTCTGAGCTTGCTTCTGGCATAGACCACCTGGATGGGCTTGATTACGGCATACAAGGTGAAACCGTTGTCTCAACTGCGCTTGATGCTGCTGCTCTGCAACTTGGGCCTGAGAGTGCATCTCAAAGCCATGTGCCTGACACTGGGCCGACGCCCCCTGTTGAGCCACCTGCTCCAACGCCCCACCATGAACGTGTTGTCCTTTCTCACGCGGATGCGGGAGACACTGTTTCATTTTTTGTTCGCAGCCCTGCTGGGACTCCATTGGAACCTGGTAATATGCAAGCTTTTTTTGCGGATATGGACCAGACATGGTTTGAAAATCTTACCATCGACCCCGTGACAGGCAAAATTTCCTTTGTCCTTACCGCTGACGGCGTAAATGCGCTCAAGTCGGGTGAAGCTTTCTTTACAAACATAGAAGTGAACGTTGATGGAAAGACGCATGTTGTAGAATTGTATGGCAAGGAAAATAATAGCCATTCGTACAACTCCTTATCCCGCTATCAATCAGAAAACTACGATTCTTCAGAACGGGAGCAGAGCGCCAGCCTTGAAGGTGGTTTGACAAGTGAAACGCTTCTTTCTTCTAACAGAGAAGTGAAGAAAGCAGAAATTCATCTTGGTGGAACGCAGAACAATGATGTTGTCATAGAATCATCTGTAGAATTAATGCCAAATACATCTTGGAAGTATGATCACAACGCAATAACTGGAGTAGAAAGTTCTACAATAAGCTCACAAGCCGAAAAGTTTAATGTGTCTATTGATATAAAAGATCGTATGCCTGATTCCTATCACATGGCATCATTAAAAGGGATAACTGCGGGGAGTAGTGTAAAAGGCGGCAACGAAACTAACATACTTTCCAATGGCGGTGATCTGAACTTGGGTATTACTTTGGAATCAGGACACTATGCCACCAGCATCGAAAGTGCGAACAGCGATTCCAGTACTGTGGTTAATTCTGGTGGCGGAAAGCTTGAGGCCAATTTGACCAGCTCTGGTCAAACTGGCGCAAGTGGAATGTCGAGTGTCCAAAGCCGCACGAGCCTTTACTCGGAAGGCGGAGACATTGATTTGACGCTCAAGGCCACAGGCGGTGAGCAGGGCATCAGTAATTGGAATGCCATGGGCATGGTCGCTGGCACAAACGGGATCACCGAAATTAAATCCTCTGGGGGGGCACTCAAAGCGGATATTGAAGTGTCAGGCAGTGATAAGCTGGTTTCAACGGAGGCCCATCTGGGTTCGAGTGCGTATGGCATGAAGGCGTTAGGTGCTGATGCCCTTAATGAAATAAACTCCGGCGATGGTCAGCTTACGGTCAGTATCAAGGTTGCGGCTGGTCACGCCGCAAATGCTTGCGCCATGTTTGCAGCGGGGGGCACAAACCTTATTGAGACCACAGGCCCTGAAGATGCAACCGTAATATTGACTGCTTTTGGAGATGACGGCAGGGGCACTGCCATGCGTACAGACAAAAGCACAATGGTAGACACCCAAACCGGCAAATCCGTCACGAGTTACGGCAACAACATTATCCGCACTGGCTCCGGCGACGATCATATAGAAATCAACGGTGCTGTGGCCACAAATGCCAAAAACTACAGCAATGTCATTGACGCTGGAAACGGCAATAATACTATTATCCTTAATGGTTCTATACAAAGTGGCAGTTTAAAGATCATTACTGGCGATGGATACGATACTCTGGTTCTCAAGGCGGATAACTTTGACCAGTTGAAGGCTTTTTATGGCAACTGGCTTAATGGATTGAAGCGCGCTGGCATGATTGAGGATATGTCCATTGACAGTATTGATATCCGCTACTCAGGCGCGGAGGTTGATGTTGCAAATATCGTCAGTTGGATCAAGGGATATTTCGGCACAGATATAGACATGGCCGTCAACGGACAAGACGTTACTGCTTCTGCAGCAACTGCCTTTGCGGCACTTACGCCTGACGACAGCGATGATAACGAACATAGGCAATCCGATCCGGCAGATGATGATCTGTTGAACCAGCGCACGGATGAAGAAGATGGCGCTCTGGACGGAATGCCAGCAGTTTTTTCCATGAGTTCGCATGATGGGCTGAACGATTCTGCCCCTGTCGGCGTCTTTGCAGAACATTCGCCGTCTGGTGAAGATATCGGCGATGAGCCTCTGTTCAGTGGCATTTGGGATAACAGCAACATCGCTGCTGCCAGTCAACAGGAATGGGCGCAAGGCTACATCCATCCTGCCGGAG
>JAQVZK010000147.1 GCA_028708195.1 Desulfovibrio sp. | reverse complement strand
TCATGGCCTCCAGCACGGGCACCACACGGGGGATGGCAGCCAGGTCGTGCCGCCCGCCAATAAGCACGGTCGCGGCATTGCCTTCCTTGTCCACGGTGTTTTGCGTGATGGCAATGGAGGCGATGGGTTTGACCGCTGCCTGCAAAATGATGTCCTGGCCGCTGGAAATGCCGCCAAGGATGCCGCCCGCGTGGTTGGAGGCAAAGCGGGCCTTGCCGGGGCCGGGTTCGTCGGCGGGCAGCAGGGGGTCGTTGTTCTGCGAACCGCGTAAGCCCGCCGCGGCGAAGCCTTCGCCGATCTCCACCCCTTTAACGGCCCCCACGCTCATGATGGCGTGGGCCAGGGTGGCCTCAAGCTTGTCAAAAACCGGCTCGCCGAGCCCTGCGGGCACGTTGCGGGCTTCGATGCGCACAATGCCGCCAAGGGTTTCGCCGGCCTTGCGGGCTTCGGCCACTATGGTATCCCACTGGGTCACCACAGAGGGCGCGGCCGCGCAATACTTGCGCAGGGCTGCCCCGTCCATATCCAGCCCCCAGTGAGGAATGGCAACACCGCCCAGCTCCACGCAGCCGCCAAGAATTTTCACGCCGCGCCGGGCCAGAATTTTTTTGGCAATAACGCCGCCAGCCACGCGGGCCGCCGTTTCACGCCCGGATGAGCGCCCGCCGCCACGGTGGTCGCGCAGGCCATTGTATTTTTGAAAGTAGCCCCAGTCCGCATGGCCGGGGCGAAAAATTTCCGCAAGGTTGCCGTAGTCGTGGGAGCGCTGGTCTTCGTTGGCAATAAAAAACGCAATGGAGGTGCCCGTGGTAAGCCCCTCATAAACGCCAGAGAGCAGCCGAACCGTGTCGGACTCCTTGCGTTTGGTGGCTGTGGGGCCCTGGCCTGGCTTGCGGCGGTCCAGTTCTGCCTGAATGTGGGCTTCGGTAAGCTCCAGCCCTGCGGGGCAGCCGTCAATGACGCCGCCAAGGCCGGGGCCGTGGGACTCGCCAAAAGTGGTCAGGCGCAAGGCGCGCCCAAAGGTGTTTCCGGCCATCATGCACCTCGCGCAGGACAGAATATATGGTTCGGGCAGCCAATGGGGCAGCCATAATCCTGTTAGTATAGGTAAGGGCGGCGCGGCTGGCAAGCCGTGGGATGCGCCACCCCTTTGGAGTGCGCAATGCTTTGTGGGAGTGTTATGGAGGAGAGGGTGCGGGGGGCGGTGGCCGGGACGTTTTTGGCACTCCATTAAAAACAGGCGGGGACGGGTAAAGCCCGTCCCCGCCTGTTTCACGACAAAAACTGAAGGCAAATGCCTGCGGCACCTCAGGGGTGAAATGCCGCAGAATATATACCGCTGTTACACCTTGGCGGCAGTGCGCAGGTCAGCCACGGCATCGGTGGCTTCCCATGTGAACTCGGGCAGCTCGCGGCCAAAGTGGCCGTAGCAGGAGGTCTTCTGGTAAATGGGGCGCTTGAGATCAAGACGCTTGCTGATGAAGTAGGGGCGAAGGTCAAAAACTTCGCGCACGGCCTTGGTCAGGATTTCGTCAGGAACTTCGCTGGTACCCTGCGAGGACACAAGCACGCTGACGGGCTGGGCCACGCCGATGCAATAGGCAATCTGCACTTCGCACACCGGGGCAAGACCAGCAGCCACAACGTTTTTGGCGATGTAGCGGCCCATGTATGCGCCGGAACGGTCAACCTTGGAGGGGTCTTTGCCGGAGAAGGCGCCGCCGCCGTGGTGGCCGCTGCCGCCGTAGGTGTCCTGAATGATTTTGCGGCCAGTCAGACCGCAGTCGCCCATGGGGCCGCCCACAACAAAGCGTCCGGTGGTATTGATGAAGATTTCGCAATCTTTTTCGGTGAAGTAGCCGGAAGGCTCAAGGATGGGGCGAATGACGTGCTTTTTCACGGCTTCGGCCACATCCGCCTGACTGGCGCTCTCCGCGTGCTGTGTGGAAACCACCACGTTGTTGATGCGTACGGGCCTGCCGTCCTGATACTCAAAAGAAACCTGGGTCTTGCCGTCCGGGCGGAAAAAGTCCACCAGACCGTCTTTGCGCACCTTGGTAAGCTGCTGCGAAAGCTGGTGCGCCCAGTAAATGGGAGCAGGCATCAGGGTGGCAGTTTCGTCGCAGGCAAAGCCGAACATCATGCCCTGGTCGCCCGCACCCTGATCTTCGGGTTGCGCGCGCACAACGCCCTGGGCGATGTCGGGAGACTGGTGCCCAATGGTGGAAATGACGGCGCAGGTCTTCCAGTCAAAGCCCATGTCGGAATTGCTGTAGCCGATATTCTTGATGGTTTCACGCACCACAGTGGGCAGGTCCGCATAACCGGTGGTGCTGATTTCGCCGGCGATAACCGCCATGCCCGTGGTTACCAGCGTTTCGCAGGCCACGTGGGCGTCCGGGTCCTGCGCCAGCAGGGTGTCCAGAACAGCGTCGGAAATCTGGTCTGCCACCTTATCGGGATGACCCTCGGTGACGGATTCGGAGGTGAAGAAATATTTACCCTTGGTCTGCATGCTGTTCTCCTTTCAAGCATAGCGCCACAGGCGCGGTGATTTGCTAGCGTAATACGATATTGTCGATAAGGCGGGCCTTGCCCATACGCACGGCGCAGGCCATGAGCGCTGGCCCGTCGACGCTGTCGAGAGGTTCCATTGATTCGGAATGCACGATGCTGAGGTAGTCCAGGCGGCCAACGGGCAGGTGCTCTGCCCAGCGGCGCAGCACAGCCTCGCGCAAAGGCGTCGCGCTTGTTTCACCTTCCTGCACCAGCTTTTGCGCGTGGAGCAGAGCCTGACGGATTTCTGGCGCCTGGGTGCGTTCTTCAGGGGTGAGGTACACATTGCGCGACGACAGGGCGAGCCCGTCTCCCTCGCGCACAGTGGGGCGCGTTTCTATGCGCACAGGCAGGTTCAGATCCCGCACCATGCGCCGGATGATGGCCTGCTGCTGCCAGTCTTTCTGGCCAAAAACAGCAACGTCAGCCGCACTCAGCATAAAAAGCTTGAGCACAACAGTGCACACGCCGCGAAAATGTATTGGGCGGCTCTGCCCGCACAAACCCCTGGCAAGGTCGGGCACCTCAACCCAGGTGGCGTGGTCTGGTTCGTACATGGAGCCGGGCTCGGGCATGAAGAGCACGTCCGCACCGTGACGGGCGGCAATGGCCGCGTCCCGCTCGGAATCACGCGGGTAGGCGGCCAGGTCCTCATCGGGACCAAACTGGGCAGGATTGACAAAAAGGCTTACCACAAGCCGCTTGCCCAGCGTGCGGGCGTGAACCATGAGGTCCTCATGCCCGGCGTGGTAATAGCCCATAGTGGGGACAAGGGCGATGTCGTCCCCGGCCTTGTGCCAGGTGCGGCACTGGGCCGCCAATTGCTGAGGCGTAGTTAATATCTGCATATCAAGGTATTGTGATATAGTTTAAGGGAATTCCTTTATACACGCCCTGTGAAGCCTTGTAAAGAAAAAGTCCCAGTGCTGTGGGGCCCGTATGGCTGCCCGCAATGCGCACGTAGCCCACGGGGCGGGCAGGGGCATGGTCTTGACCCGTCCGGCGGCAATGGGCATAAGGGGACTGGAGGCCTCATGCTGAAACCTTTCTACCAGGGTAAATTGGACACATTTTGCGCTATTTATGCCGTGCTGAACGCCCTGCGGCTTACCCACAGTATTCGAGTGCTCAAGGCGCGCGATATTCTCAACGAAACCCTCATGGCCCTGGCGGCCTCGCCTGAAGTCTTCAAGGCTGTGCTGGAACAGGAAACAGACTACTGCGCTCTGGTGGACGGCATGTTGCGCGCGCAGGGGCGGGTGTTTCCCCTTGATGTGCGCCAGCCATTTGGGACGGATCAGGACCCCTCGACGGAACAGGTGTGGGACTGCTGCGACAAATGGCTTAATGGCGGCAGCAACCGTGCCCTTGTTTTTCGCTTTCTGCGCCACATCACGCCCGAAGGCCCGCCTGTAAACCGCCACTGGACAACAGCCGACAGCCTCAAAGACGGTGTGCTGCACCTCTTTGACTGCAGCCATGAGGCTGAGGCCATCCTCAATGTGCGTAAAGACAGTTTTGTGACCTACGCGCAAGACGTAACCAAGGAAAAACTGCTCTACATACAGCCTGAAACCATCCGCCTGCTGCGGCTGCCCATGTAGCAACGGGCTGTCTTTTTGTTTTGAAAAGCTTTGCCGGTTGATGCTGTTGTGGGGGGGAGCAAGAGAGAGAAGATGAGCCGTGTCGGGCGGGCAAGAGAGAGAGGATGAGGCTGGTCGGGCGGGTGGGAGCTGAAAAGACGGGCATGGTCAGGTAGTCAGGCCTGAGCGCCGGGTTGCCCGTGGTGCGCGTGCTTAAAAATCGTAAAACCGGGTTTCATCGCTGAGGGGTAGGTTCATGCGGCGGGCGTCTTCTGCCAGTTGGGCGTCAACCCAGAAAGCTTTTTCCTGAATAAAGGACAAGACTTCAAAAGTGGCTTCGTCCAGCGGCTTTGAATAGTAAAAACCCTGAGCGCAGTTACAACCGCAGGACAGCAAAAAGCGTGCGTGGTCGACGGTTTCAACACCTTCTGCCACGATTTTCATATTCAGGTCTTTGGCAAGGGCAATGGTGTTGCGTGCCACTATCTGCCCGCGCGAATTGTCGGTGCTGTTGCTGATAAATGTACGGTCAAGCTTGACGATATTGAAGGGCAAATCGCGCAGGGAGCTCAGCGAGGAGTACCCTGTGCCGAAGTCATCCATAGAAAAGATAAAGCCCTCGGCCTGAAGCTTGTTCATGTTCTGTATAAGGGCTTTTTCATTATCAAAAAAAGCGCTTTCGGTCAGTTCCAGTTCGAGCAGGTGGCGGGGCAGGCGATATTTGTTGGTGAGCTGCACCAGCTTTTCAGTCAGCGTGCCGTCATTGAAGTGCAGACGGGATACGTTGACCGAAACAGGCATGGGCTTGTAGCCTTTGTCGATCCACATGCGCAGGTTCTGGCAGGTCAGGTCCCAGACATATTCGTCCATTCTCACAATAAAGCCGTTGCGCTCAAACAGCGGCACAAAGCGGCCGGGTAGAATGAGGCCGTCCTGGGGATGCTGCCAGCGCACAAGGGATTCTGCCCCGATGATGCGACCGCTGGACATCTCGACCTTGGGCTGCAGGTAAAGCTTGAACTGCTTCTGCTCCAGCGCGCTGTACATCTGGTCGGTAATGTAGCTTTCGCCGTGCAGACGTTGGCGCAGGGCGTCGTCATAAAAGGCGTAGTTGGCAAGGTCGCTGCCCTTGATGGTCTTTTGCGCAAGGTACGCCCAGTCGCAAAGCACATGGGCCGGCGTGCGGCGGTTTTCAATCTGGCAGACGCCAAAAAAAAGCTTGACCCTGAAGGTGTCGGAATAATGTTCGAGCCTGCGTGAAAGCGAGTGGATGAAATGCAGTATCTTTGTCATGTCGCCAGTGATGCACACGGCGAACACGTCGGCATTCAGGCGGGCAAAAGCCTCATTATCCAAATTGAGGCGTTGGCGCACAAGGCGCGCAATGGCCCGCAACAGCCGGTTGCCTTCATCCAGACCAAAGGCTTCATTGATGGCCTTGAAGCCTGCCACGTCAAAACGCATTATGGCGTAAGGAGAAGACGGGTGGTCACGCAAGACGGCTTCAACTTTTTCAAAAAACGTCTGCGTATTGTATGCGCCAGTCAGGGGGTCAAGCTCTGCGCGCAGGCGCAGGGCCTGTTCTGTACGGGTGGCGGCGTCCACATCGTTGAGGGTACCGATGTACCTGTCGCCGGGTTCGTCGTCAGCAAGGTAGGTGTAGGTGACCTTGCACCAGATGAACTGCCCGTCGCGACGGCGCAGGCGTATGGTCGTTTCGCCAGAGCGTATGCCCAGGGCAAGGCGTGAAAGGCAGGTGTCAAAAGCCGTGCTGTCGCCAGTGTAGAGCACATTGTCTTCACGCCAGACGTCAAAGGGGATGCGGCCGTCGTAGTTGCCAGCCAAAAGTTCGCTAATGCGGGGGCTGATGTAGTTGAGCTCGTTGTCTCGCCACTCGAACACCAGGGTTCGCGTGTGGTCCACCACCGCCTTGTAGCGCAGGTTATCGAGCTTCTGGCGCCGGAGCAGGTCGTTTTCTTGAACACTGCTGGCCGCCCG
>JAQVZK010000146.1 GCA_028708195.1 Desulfovibrio sp. | reverse complement strand
ATGACTTTTTCCATCTTGCAGTTTTTGCAATACCCACGGGGCTACTGCCACACTATGGCGCAAAACCCCAGTTGCCTTATATAAACACCGCGGCGCGCCGCTTTCTGCACCAGAAGCTTCTGGTACTGGCCCTGCCAGTGGCGGCATTACTGGCGCAGACTCACCCGGCGCAGACTCTACTGGCCGCAGGCCCTACACAAAAACTTCGCCCGCGCCCCTGCTGACAACCAGCTTGCTTTCGGCTTCAAGGCGGCGCACGACCTTCACAATATTCTGCTGTGCGGCCTCCACGTCCGAAAGCTTGGTGGGGCCCATATATTCCAGTTCTTCGCGGATCATGTTGCCAGCACGCTCGGACATGTTCTTGAAGAACTTTTCCTTAAGATCATCGCTGGCCCCACGCAGAGCCAGGGTGAGATCTTCATTGGAAATCTCCTTGAGCATTTCGCGTACGCCCCTGTCGTCAATATTCTTGCAATCTTCAAAGACGAACATGAGGTTGCGGATATCTTCTGCCATCTGGGCGGAATCTTCTTCAATTTCAGACAGCACTTCTTCTTCGGTGGCACGGTCAACAGCGTTGAGAATTTCGGCCACAGACTGCACACCGCCCACTTTTTTGCCTTCCTTGCCGCCCATGGCGATAAGCTGGCTTGTGAGCACCTTGTCCACTTCCATAAGCATATCTTCGGGCACGGCCTCAAGGCGGGCCAGACGCATCAGCACCTCGGCGCGCACGCCCGCAGGCAGGCTTGTCAATAAATTGGCAGCCTGGTCGGGGTGCAGGTGACCAAGAATAAGGGCCAGGGTTTGCGGATGTTCATTGCGCAAAATCTGCGAAAGCAGACGCGGACTCACCTGCTCAAGCTCGCGGAAGGGAGCCGGGCCGGTTTCAAGGCTGAGCGAATCCATGATATATTTGGCGGTTTCGGGGTCAAGGTTCTTGACCAGCAGGCGCTTGAGGATATCACTACCGCCCGCGATCATGTCCACTCCTTCCACCAGGGATTCGTGAAACTCGCGTAGCACATCTTCAACATCTTCACGCGGCACGGGCTCCAGATCCACAATGGTTTTGGAGATTTCGGCTATTTCCTGCCTGTCCATGCGCTTGAACACGTCGGCCGTGAACTTGTCGCCCATGGCGAGCAGAAGCACGGCTATGCGCTGTTTGCCGGTCAGCTCCATCCTCATACTCCTTATCCTCGGCCTGGTAGGCGCGAGGAATTTTAGTCCTTTTCTGAAAGCCAGCGCTTGATAAGCCGCACGGCCTGATCCATATGCTGCTCTGTAATGCGGAACAGCCGCAGCTTCAATTCTTCAACTCTTTGGTTTGTCTCTTTTTTCGCCAGCCGCAAGGCCTTGAGCTGAGACAGGGACGGTGTGGCTCCACTGCCCTGCCCTGTTGGCAAACCAGCTTGTGATTGACTAGGCTTTAGCTGTTTCATCTCTTTTCATCCAGCCGCGCACAAGGGTTACCACCTGCTCCATATGATTGTCAGACAGGCTGAAAATGTGCGCTTTCAACGATTCGATATCCTTGAACATCAGTTCGTCATCGTCCTCGGCATTTTCCCTGAGCGCTTCGTCTTCGGTTCTTGCGGCCTCTTCCAAGGCCTCATAGAGGGCAAGCTGCTCTTCGGCGGCTGGCAGACCCTCAAGCCCTTCAACCATTTCGCCCGCTTCTACCTTGGGACGAATAAGAGCCAGCACCACAGGCCGCACGATAAGCATAAGGAACAGAAAGGCCAGCAGCGCATTGAGCAGGGGCTTGCCCAGCCGTTCGGCGTAGTCGGCCAGTATGTCGGCAAAATTGGGGTCCTTGGGCGGCTCCGAATCGGTAAACGGCGCGGAACTGACCTCAAGAGCATCACCACGGCCCTTATCCAGCCCCACAGCGTTATAAACAAGCTGACGCACCTGTTCAAGCTCTTCGCTCTTGCGCGGCATGAAGCCCCATATGCCATCGGTCTTTACATACGTGCCATCAATGAGGACTGCAACAGTCAAACGGCGCAATTCACCCACATTTGAAACAATCTGCTGCTCTTCTTTATTGATTTCATAGTTGGTTGTGCGGGCTTCACGGGAGCCGGTCTGGTCAGAAACAGACCCCGTAATACCGTCACCACGAAAGTTCACATCCGGCGATCCAGCCTCAAGGTTGGCGCGACCCTGCTGGCTTTCTTCGCTGCGGTACTCACTGCGGACAGCGGTTTTTTCGGGGTCAAACAGCTCGCGGCGTATGGTTCTCTGGCTGAAATCCATATCGGCATTGACCTTGGCGATCACGCGGCCAGGGCCAAAAAGGGGGTTCAGCATTTCTTCAATGCGGCGCTCAAGGTTGCGCTGCACTGTCTGGCGGTACTCCATCTGGGTGGTGGTTATACCCGCCAGGCTGTCTTCCTCCGGCTGGTAAAGAACCTTGCCGCTGGTGTCGGTAATGGAGACGTGGCCTCTGTCCAACCCTTCCACAGACATCAGCATCATGTTGAGAATGGCGTTGATTTCTTTTTGGTCAACCTTGATGCTGGGTCGGATGAGCTTGAGAACCACTGAAGCTGAAGGGGACTGACGCTCTTCAACAAAAAGGCTGCGCCGCGGGATGACCAGATGCACGCGGGCGCTTTCAACACTGGGGAATTCGCTGATGGTACGGGCCAGTTCACCCTGAAGGGCACGGGTGTAGTTTATCTTTTGCACAAAGTCAGTCTGGCCGACCTTGATTTTGTCAAAAATTTCGAAGCCTATGCCTTGCCCCACCAGGCCGCCTTCGCCCGCAATCTCGATGCGCTGGTCGTACACCACTTCTTGCGGTACCATAATGGTGGCGCCGTTGTCGGCAATGCGGTAGGCCACCTTGTCGCCCTGCAGTGCCTTAACGACAACGCTGGCGTCTTCTGGCCCAAGGTTGGAGTAAAGAACACGGTATTCTGGGCGGCTCATCCATATGGAAAAACCAATGACCGCAGCCAGCAGGCCTACGGCCCCACCAACAGAAGCAATGCGTTGCAGTGGGCTCATCTTGGCCCATATCGCCTTGAAGGAATTGACGAATTGTAAAATAAATGCAGGCATGGTCCGCTCCTGTGCGCGCAAGCGCGCTGGTTTTCCGACACCAGGGCCGGGCTTATTAAGCATAAGCAAGAGCCATGCCACTATATAATGTATGAATTTTGGCAGGTTATTATTCTGGCGCAAAGGCTGGATGGGCATTCAAATTACTGACCCCACAAAAAACCTCTCCCCAAGGGCAGAGCCACCTGGGGAGAGGTCGTTCAGGAGCGTGATCAGAAAAACTGTGCGTAGGGTCTAAAACTGTATTCGAGAAATTTCTTTATACGCTTCAAGCACTTTGCCGCGCACAGCGGTAGTCAGCTTCATGGCAAGGCTGGATTTTTGCATGGTTATCATGAGTTCCTGCACATTTTGTGTACGGCCAGAAGCAAACTCATTAATAGCCTGATTTTTAGCGCCTTGCAACTGATTAACCTTATTAAGTGAATCTTTGAGTGTTCCTGTAAAGCTGTTTTCATGCGTAATTGGTGTGGAAGCCGTGCCGGGGAACTGCATCTTGTCTATCTGAGCGCCAAAGTTTTCACCAGTATCTACCTGGCTGCGGGAGAGACTCTGGTCCAAAGTGCGGGAGAAAAGCGTCTGCCCGCTTACTGCCGAGCCCTGTTGCAAACTGCCTGACACCTTGCTGAAATGCTGCATGGCTTCACTATATGCGCGCATGCCTGTTGCCTGAATGCTCATGGTATTCTCCTGACTCCGCTCGCTGATTCTGCTCACTGATGCCGCACGTTTTCACGCAGGCTCATAACGGTTACGCTATCTGCCGATTTCAAGGGCCTTGACGTACATGCCCTTTACGGCATCCACGGTGGTCACGTTGGCTTCAAAATTACGCTGTGCCGTCATGAGGTTGGCCATTTCTTCCACCACGTTGATGTCGGGATACAGCACATACCCCTCTGCATTGGCATCGGGATTACCCGGCTCATACACGCGCTTGAAGGGACGGTTGTCCATTGTCACAGCCATGACGCGCACCCCTTGCACCGCACGGTCAAGCGCCGAGCGCATGTGGACAGAAAAGGGATCGTCCACGTCAGCTGTCTGCTGCACGACGCTACGCCTGCGGTACGGCCCACCAAGGGGGGTACGCGTGGTCTTGGCGTTGGCCAGGTTCATTGAGATTGTATTGATGCGCGTACGGTCAGCCGCAAGGCCCGATGCGCTTATGTCAAATGCTGTCATGAAATCCATGACGTCCTCCTGATACTCACAGACCTGTAAAGGCCACTGGCACTGTCTTGCCGGTCAGTTATCAACTCTCGTGTTCTGCAAGACAGCCGAAAAAACTGGCCACTACCTGATCTGCGTTAACTAGGCCTGTTTTCCGTCCTGTATGACGGTGCTCATGCCTTCAAAAGTCTTGGTGAGAATTTGGGCCAGGGCCGTGAACTGCAACTGGTTCTTGGAATGCTTGGCCATTTCCTTATCAAGGTTCACGCGGTCTTCACCGTGAACAAGCCTGGGTTTGAAGGCCTCGTCCCATTCGGGCCGAAAGGATGCAGCATCAAAGGTCGATGGGATGTGCTCCCCGTTGGTACGGCTCATCTGACCTTCCATATCCTGCCCAAGAGCGGTCTGGAGCTCTTTTTCAAAACTCAGTTCACGCGGCTTGTAGTTGGGCGTGTCAATGTTGGCCAGGTTGCCCGCAATGACGTTCTGCCTTTGCAGCTGCATGTTCATAACCGAGCCAACAAGGCCTATCTGGCTGCTGAACAAACTTTTCATGATGCCTCCCGCAGTCCATATGGATTGCTGCCAATGCGGAAGCAAAACCCGTTCCAATATACGTTTATACAATTAAAACATAATATTATAATATATTTTTCAAATCCCAAAAAATATTCGGCCTCGGAGCCGCCACTTTATTGACGAGTTCGAGGCCATGTACGGCGAGTACGGGAGGCACCGCCGGGTACGGCGAATGCGGGAATGCGGAGGATGTGGCCGAGCGTGGGGGTAGGCACGCCGAGCGCGGCGGGCACGACGGGTACAACTGGCACAGGAGGCACGCCAAACGTGTGGAGGGAGGGGGACAGCCAGCAGGCGGCTACGGCACCTATTTTTGGCAATTGTTTACGCTAGCGCGTCTTCAAGCTACAGGCGCATCTGGCTGTCGGTAACACCCAATGCCCGCAGGTGCAGATAGACCTGGGCGCAGGCAGAGGCGTCTGAACCGGCATGGTGGTGCTCAAGGCTTATGCCAAAATGCTCGCACACGCAGTTGAGCTTTTTTGAAGGCAAGGGCAGACTGCGCCGCGCGCCCTTCAGCGTACAAAGAAAATGGCAGCGTGGGGCATCGGCCCCCACTTCACGGCAGCAAGCCTGCAACACGCGCCGATCGAAAGAAGCGTTATGCGCCAGCAGTGCATCAGCCCCGGCCATGAACGCTTCCATCTGCGGCCAGACCTCAGCAAAGCTGGGTGCGTCTTTTAACATGCTCCAGGTGAGTCCGTGAATATCAGTATACATGACACGCGAAGACGGCGGACGAATAAGACTGTAATACATATCTACAACGCGCCCTTCTTCAATGCGGGCAAGGCCCACAGCGCAAGCGCTGTGGGCCGCATTTCCAGAAGTTTCAAAATCTATGGCCACGCAGGGCGCGGCATGTGCAGTCTGCAAGCTTACTCCACGTTCTTTTCGGCGTTGCGCGCGGCTTCGGCCAGCCGGGCCATGATATAGTCACGCATATGGGCGTCATCGTTTTCAAGGTTAAAGCAGCGGGCGTCTTCATCCATCAGGCCGTCGGGTACAAAGTCGCCCCTGTCTTCGGCGTCCGTCACCATATTGTTGTAAAAGCAGGCCGACAGCCAGCGGTTATCCACTTCATCGTCCACCACGTCCAGCAGCACAAAAAGCTCGCGCCGGCTCTGGGCAACATGCCTGGCGCGCAAAGAATAGCTCACGCCGGGGCGCGCCTTGAAGGTGAAGCTCATACCGCTGTGCGCAGCCAGAAAATCCATATACGCCGTAAAGGCCGCTTTGGCGTTCTGAGGATCGGTTTTCCAACCATCAAGAAATTCCTTCAATTCCTGCGAACCGGTGACGTGCATATGTACTCCGTTTTTTATCTGCTCCACTGCCAGGGGGGGGTGCCGATATTCAAGCCCCATACTCCCCGTTTG
>JAQVZK010000145.1 GCA_028708195.1 Desulfovibrio sp. | reverse complement strand
TGCCCCGGTGGCTCTGGCTTCGCGCGCAAGGTCGGGATAATCGGCGCAAACCAGCCCCTTGCCGCCCTTGGCAAGGTAGCTGAGCAGCCGGGCTTTATGCCAGGCCACGCCCTTTTCGCCAAGGCCCTCGGTGTGCCCTGCGCCCGCGTTAAGCACAAGGGCAAGATCAGGGCGCAGCACCTGCCCAAGGTCGTCCATATCGCCTTCCTGGCTGATACCGGCTTCCATAACCCAGAAGTCTTCATCGCCGTCGGTATTGAGAAGGGCGCGGGGCATGCCTATCTGGTTATTATGGTTCATGGCGGTACGGGCGGTTTTTCCCGCAAGGGACAGTATGTTCGCCAGAACTTCTTTAACCGTTGTTTTGCCTGCCGTGCCGGTCACACCTACCACACGGGCGCTGGTACGGTTGCGCCATTGCGCAGCCAGGCAGCCCAGAGCCTTGACGGTATCAGGCACCACAAAAACCGGGGCAGCACACTGCGGCAACGGGCATGAGGCCAGCACCGCACAAGCGCCCTGCCCAACAGCCACGGCGGCAAAATCGTGTCCGTCCACTCTGCAGCCAGAAACGCAGACAAAGAGGGAGCCTGGCCCTGCCGCCCTGCTGTCTGTGACAGCCGAGGTCAGAACCGTGTTTTCCACAGGTTCTGCACATTGCGGCAGCCCAAGGCAGGCCGCGGCTTCATTTACAGTCAGGCGCACTGGAGTATCTCCCGCACCACCTCCTGGTCGCTGTAGTGGTGCTTTACGCCCTGAATGATCTGGTAATCTTCGTGCCCCTTGCCGGCAATAAGCAGAGCGTCATCTTTGCCAAGCATTGCAAGGGCCTTGGATGTGGCCTCGCGGCGGTCCACCTCAACAACAACTTCTTTGGCCAAAGCAAGACCGGGCAACACATCCTTGAGGATGGCCTCCGGCTCTTCAAACCGCGGATTGTCAGAAGTCAGCACGGCCACGTCCGACCACTGGGCCACAGCTTCCCCCATAATGGGGCGCTTTGTGCGGTCACGATTGCCACCGCAACCAAAAACCGTGACGATGCGCTTGAACCCGGCCCCGCGCAAGGCCTTGAGCACGTTTACAAGCGCGTCGGGGGTATGGGCATAATCCACAAAAACGTTGAGATCTTGCGGGTTATCAACCCTTTCAAGCCTGCCGCACACGCCAGTGAAACTTTCAAGAGCCTTGAACGCTTCGGGATTGATACCCATCTCCAGCGCCACAGCCTGAACGGCAAGCAGGTTGGAGGCGTTGAACGCCCCCACAAGCGGCGAGCGCAACTCCCAGCGCATATCCTCAAGACTCATGCGCAAATGGCAGCCTTCAGTGGTGGAAGACAACAGTTCGCCCCACAAATGCCGCCTGTTGGGCGCGCCCTTCTGCAGGCCGAAAGAAAGGGCCGTGGGGCACAATTCGAGCAGGCGGCGTCCCCAGGTGTCGTCGGCGTTGACGGCCATGGCCTTGTCAGCGCGCGGCAGCTCAAGAAAAAGGCGGGCCTTGGCCTGAAAGTAGCTTTCCATCCCCTGATGATAGTCAAGATGGTCCTGCGTCAGGTTGGTGAAGGCAGCGCCAGCAAAAGGTACCCCACACACACGTTGCTGGTCTATGGCGTGCGACGATACTTCCATAACAGCCACATCCACTCCGTCTTTGGCCATAGCCGCCAGCATGGAGTGCACGCTCAAGGCGTCGGGCGTTGTCAGGGGCGCAGCCTCGTTATGCCCTGGCCAGCGGTAGCTCACCGTGCCCATAACACCGAGCTTGTGCCCTGCCTGGGCAAAAAGACGCTCAAGCAGGTAGGTGCAGGTGGTTTTGCCGTTGGTGCCTGTAACACCTACAATGCGGATGGGCAAGGAGTCTGTGTGCCAGCGGGCCTGGGCCAGGCGCCAGAGAGCTTCGCGCGGGTCGGCGTGATATATGACGCGGCGTCCGGCGCTGGTTGCGGCGGCGGCTTCTTCACCCCTGGCCGAACAAACTATGACCCCGGCCCCGGCTTCAACCGCAGCGGGAATAAAACGCGCCCCATCTTCCTTGACACCGGGTACGGCCACAAAAATATCGCCAGAGCCAACCTGACGCGAATCGGCGCGAACTTCAATTCCGCCACGCCCGCACTCTTCCAAAAGGGCCGCAAATTCCCGATTCATAACTAACCTCTTTACGTTGCCGGAAGTATCCCGTTGCTACCTGAACCCTGCTCAAAAGGCTGCAAACGTCGCTACAGCGCGCGCAGTACCCGCCGGACATCTGCCAACCCGGTTTTTACCTTTCTGAAAGCCACAAAATGTATTCAACCTTATTTTCTTCTTCAGGCCAGACAGAACCAGGAGCTGGCGTCTGCTTGACAACACGGCTGCCCGACCCCTTGAGTTCGGGCACAACCCCCGCTCGGGCGAAAAGCTCCACGGCGTTGCGAACAGATTTGCCCATAACGTCGGGTACGCGGCTGCCCGCCTTGGCCAAATGGCCAGGCAGGCGCATGCCCTCATTCTGGGCAGGTGCGGTTTCTTTTTTGGTGTCGGTCGCATAGGGCACATCAAGACTGGCCAGTTTAAGCCCGCGCTTACGCCCCGATGTGGGCGCGGCCGCAGGGCCCTTTTCAACCGTGGCAGCCTTGGTGTCTGTTGTTATGGCCCCTGTGAAAGTCAGGGTGCGGCTGGCTATTTCTTTAAACACGGGTGCGGCCACAACGCCGCCGTACTGGTTGCGGGTGGGTTCGTCCACCATCACAAGAATGAGGTACTTGGGCTTGTCTGCGGGAAAAAAGCCCACAAATGAAGCCAGACGCTTGCTGCCGTAAGTTCCTGCGCGGTGGTCGGCCTTCTGGGCGGTGCCGGTCTTGCCAGCAACCTCTATACCGCCCACCCGGGCGCGTTTGCCTGTGCCGTCGTTTTCTTCCACCACGTCACGCATCATACGCATGACTTCACGCGCGGTGGACTGTGAAAAGACGCGCTGGTGCACCTCAGCCACATTATTTTCTTCACGGGTGAGGGTAAGGGGCTTGTACAGGCCATTATTCAGCAATGTAAGATAAGCCTGGGCCATTTGCAGCCCGGTGACAGAAATACTCTGCCCAAAAGACGTGGACATGATGTCCACTTCGCTCCAGTCGCGGGGTATGCGTAAAATGCCGCGGCTGTCGGCCACCGGCACGCTTGTGCGCTGACCAAAGCCAAGTGCTTTAAGGTACTTGTGAAATGTAGGTACGCCAATCATGAGGCCGATCTTGGCCATACCAATATTGGACGAATAACGCAGCACCTTGCTGGCGGGCAACACGCCCTGCCGGGATGTGTCGCGGATGGTGAAGTTCTTTGCCTGCCACCGGCCGCCTTCGCAGTCGATGGCAGTGGCTGCGTTGATCTTCTTTTCCTGAATGGCTGTGGCAATGACAAAGGGCTTGAAGGTAGAACCCGGTTCCAGCGCGTCAGCCGCCATGCGGTTGCGATATACAAGGGGGCTTGTGTCCTTGTAGGTATTGGGATTGAAAAAGGGATACTGCGCCCAGGCCATAATTTCGCCCGAGGGCACGTCCACCACAATGGCCCCGCCCCAACGGGCGTCATATTCTTTTACGGCGCGGGCAACGGCCTCTTCAACAATAAACTGCATCTGCACGTCAATGGTCAGGGTAAGGTCTTGCCCGCGGGGTTCGCTTTGCCCCTCTTCGTGCAGATAAAAGCGGCGGCCCATAGCATCGCGCTGCACTATTTGCCGTGTGGGTATGCAACCCAGACGGGCTTCCATTGACCGTTCAATGCCCTCAAGGCCTTTGTCGTCCATGCCAACAAACCCCAGCACCTGGCCAGCCATGTGCTTGAAGGGGTACACGCGGTCGTACTCTTTGGAAAGACCGATGCCGGCGATATTGGTTTTGTGCACGGCATCTGCAGTAAAGTCGTCCACCTTGCGCTTGATCCAGACAAAACGGCGCTTGGTGTTGGCGAGGTCGTCGTAGAGTTTTTGCGGCTCAATGCCCAAAATGGGGCCAAGGGTATTGGCCATGACCTGAAAATCTTCTATTTCCTGCGGGCGTGCGTAGACAGAGCGCGCTTCAATGCTGCGGGCCAGAACCTGCCCATTGCGGTCGAAAATCATGCCCCGACGGCCCGTGACCAGTTCTGAGGCCATATGCTGCCGGCGCGCCCGTTCAGCCAGGCGCGGGCCTTCGATCATCTGGAGGTACCATGCCCGGCCCCACAAACCAGCCCACAGCAGACAAAAAACGACCACAACCATCTTGATGCGTATGCGGCCCCAGTCCATTTTTTCTGCCCAGCCAAAACGGACCTTGCCCGCAGCAGCAGCATTGCCCCGTGCGCGGCTGGCGGGGCGGGATGCTTTTTCTGCTCTGGGGGCATCTGTATGCCGATTGCCCTTGCGGGAATTGAATTTGAACATGGCTTGTCTCAAGTGGCTTTCGGGTATTCCCGTATGGTGAAATCCAGCCAGTATTGCCGGAGCTGTTGCTGCCTCATCAGATGCTGTAGGCTCTTGCGGCACCCCGTCTAAAAACCTGGAACAGAGTACCGTTCAAGCTGCTCTAGCGCGCCTCCATGCGGCGAATCTGGCCGGGTTTCGGCTCACGCATGGAAAATTCTTCGGCCCTGCGGCGCAGTTCGTATGGTGAGAGCAGGCGCTCCCGCTCCACTTCAAGCTTGGCGCGCAAACCGCGGCGTTCACGCATGGTATTCTGTGCTATGTTGATGAAATAGGTGGTATCCATGCGCTCAATATTGCTCCACACAAGCACCAGTCCCATAACCATGCAGGCCAGCAAGCCAAGCACCAGAAACAGCAACCATCCCCTGCCCCCGGTTGGCTTGGCGGAAGCGTTGCGCTTCATGAACCTGTGGCCTCGACTATCTTTTCCACAGCGCGCAGCTTGGCGCTGCTTGCACGCGGATTGACGGCCAGTTCGTCCGGGCCCGCCTGCACGGGCTTTTTGTGCAGTATGCGCACTTCAGGCTCATGCCCGCAGACACAGCGTGGAATATGCCTCGCACAGCGGCAGCCTTCTGCCCAATGGCGCATGGCCTGCTTGACCATGCGGTCTTCAAGCGAATGAAACGTGATGACGGCCAGACGGCCCCCCACGGGCAAATAGGCAAGTATTTGGTCCAAAAAACGCTGCAGTTCGCCCAGCTCGTCATTAACGGCCATGCGCAAAGCCTGAAAAGTACGCGTGGCAGGATGCCGACGGGCCTTGGCCCGCCAGGCTGCCGGGTAGGCCCTCTCCACCAGGGCGGCCAACTGCGCCGTGGTGTCTATGGCGTCTTTTTGCCGGGCATCAACGATGGCGCGGGCTATGCGCCCTGCCTGCGGCTCTTCACCAAGGGTGGCGATGCAATCCTTGAGCTTGTCGAAGCTCTCACGGTTGACCCAATGCCAGGCCGAGGGCTGGCCAGAGCTTTGGTCCATGCGCATATCAAGCGGCCCGTCGCCATAAAAGCTGAAACCACGCCCGGCTTCATCCAGTTGCAGGGATGAAACGCCAATGTCCAGCAAGGCACCGTCAACCTTGCCCCAGCCAAGCTGACCAAGGGCGTCGGTAAAGTCGCTATAGCGGCAATGAAACAAGTGGCTTCTTTCGCCAAAGGGAGCCAGACGCTGCTTTGCCAGTTCCAGGGCATCTTCGTCGCGGTCAAGCCCGCAAAGCTCGATATCTGGCGCGGAGGCCAAAACGGCGCTGGCGTGCCCGCCCATGCCAAGGGTGCCATCAAGGTAGCGCCCCCCGGCTCGCGGAGCCAGAGCGGCCAGCGTTTCCAGAGGCAGAACAGGTACGTGCCGGACCTGCTCTGCATTTTCGTGCATGGTTTGCATCATAAGTTAAACCTAAAGGCTGATGGCCACACCACTGGCAGCAAGCTCGTCAGAAACGTCTTCAAGCTGCAGGGTGTCAAAGCGAGTCTGATCCCAGACTTCGAATTTATTGAGCATGCCCACCAGCATGACGTCCTTCTGGAGGCCAGCTTCACGCATGAGGGCTTGTGGAATGCGCACGCGGCCCTGAGCATCGGGCAGCATTTCCTGCGCGAGGCCCATGACCTTGGTTTTGAAGTGCGAAAGACGGGGAGAAGGCATGGGAATACGGCTCAGTTGCTCGGTGATTTTTTCCCAGTCTTCAGGCAGATAGGCCACAAGGCGGCCATAATACGCGGTAAGCCAAAAGGCACCCTGGCGGTCTTCAGCATAAAGCCCATCCCG
>JAQVZK010000144.1 GCA_028708195.1 Desulfovibrio sp. | reverse complement strand
ACGTCCGACCAGACTGAAAAAGTATGAAAATCTTCGTGATAGCGGCCCAGGGCCGCTGCCAGGTCCGCCCGGGCAAAGCGCAGGTCGGGGGTAACGCCAAGGGCGGCGGGCAGATCGGCGAAGCCGTCGCCAGCAAAGGCAACGGTGTAGCCCTGGCGCGTGTATGAGCGCACAATGCCTGCCTTGTCCACGCCGGTTTCGCGGCAGTAGTAGGGCGAATCTACGGGGCCTTGCATATGTAGGCTGCCGTTGGCTTCAAAGTTTGTGGGGTTTGAGTATACCTCAAGATCCACGTTGGCTGCCGCCAGAATCCGCCGGATGTACCAGTCGCACCCGGCCGAAGCCACCACAATTTCCCAGCCCGCCTTACGCAGGCTGGCAACTGAAGTGCTCAGACGCGGGTCAGGATTCATGTCGAGAGCCAGCGCATTTAATTCGGATTCAGAAGCGCGCACCTTGGCGAGGATTTGTTGCAGCGCTGAAAGGTGGGTGGTTTTTCCTTCCCTGTATTCCTGCCACGGCGCAAGGTCCTCTGGGGTTAACAGATTTTCGACCACAAGCTTGTAAAAGTCGTGCGTGGTTATGGTGCCGTCAAAATCTGTCACGAGAATGCGGGGGCTGGGCATATTTTTCTTCCTACGTCGCGGTTGGCAGGGGGCTGCGGTTGGCAGGGCTGTGTGCAGCAATGCGCCGTAACTACAGCCAGAAACAGAGCTTTTGGCAGGATGCACGTCTGAAATGCCGGGCGTTTCAAGGTGTGCCAGTTCTTGAGCAGATTAAACAGTTTACCTTCGAGCCAGTGGTATGTCCAGAAGGTGCTGCGCTTGAAAACCCCGTTTCTGGTCAGGGGGCTACTGGCGGCATCTTGCAATAAGAATAAGAGTTTTAGGGGGGGGAGGCGACCCTTTTGCAAAAGGGTCCCTCCCCCACAAAAAGCTCTCCTCCCACAAAAAGTTTCAATACGCAAAATTCTCTAAGCGCCGGAGTGGCGGGCAATTTCCACCAGGGAACCGTTGACTGCCCGCAAAAGGTCCTCGGGGTTCAGCAGTATCTGCACCCCGCGCAGGCCCGCGCTGACGTAGATATTCTGGTGTTCAAGGGCGCTGGCATCCACATAGACGGGGTAGTCTTTCCTGCCGCCCAAGGGGGAGCAGCCGCCACGCATATAGCCGGTAAGGGGGCGCACATCCTTGAGAGGCACCATTTCCACATGCTTGTTGCCCGAGGCGGCGGCAAGGGCCTTGAGGTTCAGTTCGTCATTGGCGGGTATGCATGCCATAAGCACGCCCGTTTTATCGCCGCGAGCCACCAGGGTTTTGAATACCATATGCGGCTCAACCCCCAGTTGGTGGGCCAGCGTGACGCCAGAAAGGTCATTTTCGTCCACGGCAACCTGATGCAGGGTGTGTGCTATGCCCTGGTTTTCCAGTTGTCGGGCGGCATTGGTTTTACTGATTTTGACTGCCATGATTCTTTTGCTGGGCGGCGTGTGGAATGGTCAGGGGCGGTTGAGCCAATGGGCCAGTTTTTTGCGCAAGGCCGCCAGGCTGAAGGGTTTGGCGATATGGTCACTCATGCCGGAGCGCATGATTTCATCCACAGTTTCAGGCAAGGTCACGGCGGTCATTGCAATGATGGGCAAAGGTTTTTTGCCGTGCTTCATTTTTTGCCGGATTTCGCAGGTGGCGCTCATGCCGTCCATTACCGGCATGTATACGTCCATAAGGATGGCGTCATAAGAATTTTCAAGCGCCATATGCACGGCTTCACGGCCATTTTGCGCCAGGTCGCAGGCGACATTGAGGTGGCGTAGCATGGCCTTGGCAATTTCCTGATTGATTTCATTGTCTTCAACCAGAAGTATATTGAGATTCTCGGTGTTTTCCAGTGGTGGAACGCTGTGTGAATCGTCCTCGGCCTCACTGTAGACGTTTCGGGCTGGCATGCAGGGGATGCGCAAATGGAAGCATGAGCCGGAACCGAGCTCGCTTTCACACCAAAGGGTGCCCTGCATGAGCTCTGCTATGCGTTTACAGATGGTCAGCCCAAGGCCTGTGCCGCCGAAGCGGCGGCTGATGCTGGAGCTGGCCTGGGAGTACGGGTCGAAAAGGTGCTGCTGGTATTCGCGGCTGATGCCCATGCCCGTGTCTGAAATCACAAAGTGCAGGCAGTCTTTTGACATGTATTGCTCTCTGGTGATTTGCAGCCCCACGCTGCCTCGTGCCGTGAACTTGACGGCGTTGTTCAGAAGATTGAGCAGCACCTGCTTGAGGCGCAGGCCGTCGCCCCAGAGTTTGAGGGGCACATCGTCCCCCATCTCGCATTTGTATTGAAGGCCCTTTTGCTCCAGAGGAAAACGGATGGATGTGTACACAAAATCAAGAACTTCTTCGACCATAAAGTTGACGTCTTCCAAAACCATCTTGTTTGCTTCAATTTTGGAGAGGTCGAGAATATCATTAATGATTGCAAGCAGATTTGTGGAAGATGAGCGGATTTTGTGCAGGTATTCCTTGAGGTCGCCATCGGGAGCGCTTTGTAGCGCCAAATGTGTGAGGCCGATGATGCCGTTGAGCGGGGTGCGGACCTCGTGGCTCATGTGCGCCAGAAATTCACTTTTTGCCTGTGAAGCGATGATTGCCGACTGTTTTTCATGGCGCGTGCGCAAAAGATCAGTAACGTCAGTGGCGATAGACAAACGCACGGGCTTGTCGTCATCCCACTTGATGACCTTGTCAACGATGGTATAGGTGCGTTTTGTCACCTCGTTCTGCAAGGTCCACTGGTAGGGTTCGCCCGAATTTAGGATGATGGAGTTGGTGCAGTAGGGGCAAGGACTTTCACGGCCCATGAGCTTTTTGTAGCAGATGTCGTTTCCCAGATCTTCCGGATTGGGAAAGGTCTCTTTTACGCTTTTGTTGGAAAAGAGAATTTTATTGGTATCCATGTCGATAATACAGACAGGATTGGAAAAAGCATCCAGAATATCGCGTAGTTGCCTGTGCTTGCGGTGCAGTTGCCCGTAAAGGCGAAAGTGCGTCAGCACCATAGCCAGTATATTGCCCAGCAAATTGCAGATGCTGTTTTCTTCATCTGTCCATTCCCGCACCTGGGAGCGCCGGGTAAGGCAAAGACCACCGTAAAGCTGGCCTTCGTGCAGAATGGGGATGCAAAAAGCGGATTTGATCTGGCGTGCCTGTAACGATTCTTTTTGTGGTCCTTCGGGCAGGTGTTCAACGTCTGAAACGCAGAAGCTCCCCCGCTGGGTGAAGGTTTCAAGCACTGGGGCCAGATCGTCAAGGGTGGGCAACGGCTGGTCACAGGTGGAACTTTGCCGGGGGCTTGTCCAGACAATGGGGTCGATCCACGTGTCGTTGATATATTCTATAAGGGTTACCTGTCCACAATGCAGGGTTTCGCCAATACTGGCCAGACTGGCCTGCAGGAAGGGGTCCTTACGGTCATGAAGAAGCGCTGAACTGGAAATCTCCAGTGCCAGGATCAGGGGGTTTGTATAGGGGCCGTCAGAGGCCGTAAAAGAGGCTGACATGCGGCGCTCCAAAAAAGGTTAAGCAAATTGTCATGATAAGGTGGCACCATATCCGCTAGAAGAGAGGGGTGTCAATAAAAGGGCACTATAGTGCTTGATTCAGATTGGCTTATAGCCACAGTTTGGTGAGAGTATCAGCTTGTTTTTGTTGTGCTTTTTCGAGGTGAAGGCGAAGTTGCAGAAGAAAACGGGTCACTTTGTCATCTAGGTGCCGCAAATACTTATCATTAGTTATAATCAGGTCGCACGCGGCCATCTTTTGCTCTTCAGGCCACTGCCAGGCCTCAAGGGCCGCCATCTTTTCCTGATTCCATCCTCTGGTCCTGGCCGTGCGCGCACTGCGCAGGGGCAGGGGGCAATGCACCCCCACGGTCAGCGGCTTTGGCGAAAAAAGCTGCTGCCAGCCGCATTCAAAATACAAAGGGATTTCAGCGGCAGCGAGGGGCGTGCCCTGGGCTTCTTCTTGCGCCCAAAAGGTTTCCACAGCCTGCCTTGTCAAGGCGTGAACGGTCTGTTCCACATCGCGGCGCAGCACAGGGTCTTCTTGCATGGCGGCCATAAGGGCCACTCTGTTTACAGAGCCGTCTGCTTCAAGCAGGCGTGCGCCGCGCAACCGGCCTATCCATTGACTGCCAGCGCCGCTGGGGGCGTAGAGGCTTGTTACAATGGTGTCGGCACTGATAACGGGCACGCCTTTTTGGGCCAAAAAATCCGAAAAGGCAGATTTGCCGCTGCCAGGATTGCCAGTAATAACCAGACGCTGCATGCGCCGGTCTGTCGTCAGGGCGGCCTCCGGCATATCATCTGGCGGCGGGCAGGAAAAACTCAGGGCTTCGCCGCTTGCGGGATGCGTGAAGCTCAAGCGCCACGCGTGCAGCATCTGGCGAGGGGCCATGTCACGCACGGCCTTGGGAGCGTAAAGTTTGTCGCCCAAAAGAGGGTAGCCCAGATGGGCCATGTGGACACGTATCTGATGGGTACGCCCGGTATGGATGCGTACGGCCAGCAGTGAGATGGCCTTGTTTTCTGAATGCCAGAGGCGTTGCCATTCCGTATGGGCATGCCTGCCGCCCCGGTTTTCTGGCACGATGGCCATTTTTACCTTGGCGGTGGGGTGACGCCCCACAGGCTCTTGGCATTGCCCGCTCTTGGGGGCAAGCCCGGCCACAAGGGCCAGATATTCCTTGTGGACCTGACGATCGGCAAAGGCGTTGCTGAGGCTCAAGCGGTCTGTTTCGGTAAGGGCCACAACCAGAAGACCGCTGGTGTCTTTATCCAGCCGGTGTACGATGCCGGGGCGCTGGCCTTCGATTTTGCCCAGTTGGGGAAAGCGCGCCAGAAGGCGCTGCACCAGGGTCTGTTCCGGGCAAGAGGGGCAGGGGTGCACGGTAAGCCCCGCGGGTTTGTTGCAAACCACGAGGTGCTCGTCCTGCCAGAGCAGTTCGAGGTGCCCGTCTTCAGGCTGTAACTGGCCTGAAACTTCCGGCAGTTGCAAGTGTACCTGCTGCCCTGTCCTGACTTTGGCGGCAGGTCTGGTCTCGGTCAGTCCGTCCACGGTGCAGTGCCCGGACTGAATGGCTTTTTGCAGGGCCGTCCGTGAAAGATCGGGTTCGGCGGCATGGAGCAGGCGGTCAAGCCTTTGGCCTGCCTGGGCGGCGGTTATTTCCAGTTTAAGGCTGTTCACTGCAGGGTATCCGCCGGGGTGGAGAGGGTGCGCAGCCTGTCCACAAAAGTCGTACCACGATACAGGTTTTTCAGTTCTTTGCCGGGTGTGACGGACGTAACAACTGCTCTGCCAATGACAAGGCGGGCGTTATCATCGTTGCCTTCCACGGTGCGGACGCCCCAGACATTGTGGAAGATGGCCGGGCGATTGTTGTATTTGCCCACATAGAGCATGATGTGCCCGCGCATACCCACAAGGCTCAGAAAGGGGACGCCATTACGCATGATGGTGTCTTCTTTTTCTTTAGGTGTCATGCCTTCAAGGGAATTGACGGCCCCTGTGCGGGCCTGCGCGACAGAGTTGCGGGGAAGCCAGATGCCAAATGGCGTGAGCAGGTCGCGGGTGAGGGCCGAGCAGTCCCTCTCGCCAAACATGCCACCCCATCCGTAGAGTTGGCCCATCATGACATTGCCCACGGTAGCCACATTGCCTGGCGTCAGGGGCAGGGGGCGGGCAACAACGTCAGATGAAGAAACCGCGAAGGGAGCCGTACGGGCCATGCCGCGGCTGTCTTTAACCGGGGCCAGCAGGGTGACTGGCTGCGCGTTTGCGCCGCCGGGCATGATTGACGTTCCGAGAGACCCTCCGGCAAGTGCGGGCAGTATGGTGCCGATGCTAACACGTTGATCTCCGGTTGCGGCCGAAGCCCCATTCTGGCTCGTGAGGCGCACGTTGTCGTGCACAACTGCCGCAAAGGAAGCATTGCGATAAAGGGCTATAAAGCTGTCGTCAACCAGCGCCAGGTCTTCGGCATCAACCCAGCCGCCCGCTATGGGGCATTCTACAAAATGCCATCTGCCGTCAGCGGAAGTGTGGGCAATGAGCACAGGGGTGCCCAGAGGCAACAGGGAATATTGAAAGTAATCAAAGGGGTTGGCTCGCGGGTCAGGTGTGGGCTCAGAAAAGCGCGTTAAATGAGTAGGCATTTCGCGCAGATCGGGATTGCG
>JAQVZK010000143.1 GCA_028708195.1 Desulfovibrio sp. | reverse complement strand
AGGTATACTTGCATACAAAGATCGCTTGTTAAAAAAACGGCCTGCCCAGAATTCCTTGACGCCCGAAAGCGCTGGTGCTATGTGATGCAGGGATTTGAAATGCGTGCCGCATTGATGTATTAATCAAATTCGGCTCACCTGCACCAGTGCGGTAAACACCCCCTACCTGCTTGTGCAAAGCGGACAAGGGACGCATTTCTCACACAATTATACAGGTTTCTTACGGCGCAAGGGTCATCCCAATTCCGCAAGGACAAGATATAAAAACAGCAATCGGGGAAGGAGTACTTTACATGCGCAAGGTTTTGATGATCCTCGCGGTCTGCATGCTCATGGCCGGAACGGCCCTTGCGGCTGACAGCAATGCCGTGCCCGCCGCCAAAATTGGCGTTGTGGACATGCAAACGGTGGCCACCCAGAGTGAGCCCGCCGAAGCTGCCAAAAAGCAGATGGAAGACAAATTTGGCAAAGAACGTTCGGCTCTTGAAAAGCAGGGGGAATCTCTGAAGAAAAAGGCCGAAGCTCTCAAGAATCCCAAGGTCAGCGAAGAAAAGAAGCTGGAATTCATCCGCTCCAAGCAGGATCTTGATCAAAAGACCCGTAACTTCCTGCGCAAGGTTGAACAGGAAGAAGTAAAACTGCGCCAAGACATGGTTACTCTTGTTTTCAGCGCCACCTATGAAGTGGCCCGCGCCAAGGGCTTCAACTTTGTGGTTGACGTTACCGCCGGTGGCGTTCTGTATGCTGACCAGTCCATGGATCTGACGCAGGATGTGCTCACTGAAGTGAACAAACTGTTCAAAGAAAAGAAAAACGACAAGGGCGGCAAGAAATAACCGCCTTTCGAGACGATGATACGGCCTCTCGACCCTGACGGGGCGGGAGGCCTTTTATTTGGTGTCACCCACAAGGCCGGGCGTATATGCTCGGCCCTTGGCCGACACCCCTTAAAGCTTCACCATTGCCAGTGGTCAATGGCGGCCCGCCGCCCTCGCCACGCCTAACTACTTCAGGAGGCCACATGCAGGAATCCCCCCCCCAGACCCAGAGCATGGACATTCAGCGCATCCTGCGCCTGCTGCCCCACCGCTACCCTTTTCTGCTGGTGGACAGAGTGGTGGAGTGCGTGCCGGGGTCACACATCAAGGCATACAAGAACGTCACCTTCAATGAGCCTTTTTTTCAGGGGCATTTTCCTGACGCCCCCATCATGCCCGGTGTGCTCATCCTTGAAGCCCTGGCCCAGACTGGTGGTCTGCTGGCCACTGCCGCGATGGAGAGCCTGGACGACAAGCTTTTCCTGTTCACCGGCCTTGACGGCGTCAAGTTCCGTCGGCAGGTGGTACCGGGCGACCGGCTGGAGCTTGAGTGCTCCAACCTGCGCATGAAGCTCAAGCTCTGCAAGATGGAAGCCCGCGCCTTTGTGGATGGCAAACTGGCAGCGGAAGCGCTGATCACTGCCGCCATCGGCGACAGGCCCAAGGCGTAACAACTTTAGAGCAGTTTAGAATAAGGGGTCAGGCACGCCCGTATTCCCTTAAAAATCACGCATAAAGGCCGCCAGTAACGCTCAGGTGGCCTTTATGCGTTTCTGTATCAAAGATACAATGGCGCTTGCCCCAAGAGCGGCAACTGTGGCCAGCACGTAGCAGAACCACAGCGGGGTGTGCTCAACCAGAGCCATCACAATGGCGGTAAACGCGATGCAGCCAAACCATCCGGCCATAAGGCCACGGTATATGCGCACGACCGCCCATGCCCCCTGCGTGGCATGAATAAAGGGAACCATCGCGCAGATCATCACAGGAAAAAACATGAGCACGCCGCTCCAGCCAGCGCCAAGCCAATGGGCAATCTCGGTGACGACGTAAACCAGCAAGGAGCCAAAGGCCATCTGCAGGGCAATAAACCACCAGTGGGAGCGCGGTCGCGAAACGGTTTCTGGCATACGCTGCCTGGGCAGGCTCCACAGCACCAGCATGGGGGCCAGCAAAGAAACGGCAAAAACCGCCCACGGCCAGTACGGAAAAAACTGCATAATCCAGCCGCCCAAAAAGTAAATGCCAAGCGAGAGGGCAATGGCCAGATACCAGGGCGCACCGTGCACCGCAAGCCAGGGATAGGCCACCGCGGCCAGGGCGTTGGCGTCAATGCCAAGCAGGGTACTGTAGGATGCGTGCGCAGAAAAGGTCACGCCTTGCTCAAGGGTCAAAAAGAAAGAAAGCGGGCCAGACACCACGGGCAAGCCTGCCGCCACACCACCCACAAAGGCTCCCCAGCGCCGGGTAACGAGCATGCAGACAAGAACAAGCAGGGGCGTCAAAACCAGTTTGAATGCAAGAATTCCGTTCACGACTCTCTCCTGCCCACAAGACGAAAACAACACGCAAAAGACGGCGTTATGGCATGAGCAGAAGCCATAACGCCGCCCCTTCATCAAGGCAAGAAGAATAACAGCACTACGCGGAATTTTTAAGGACGGTTATATCCGCCCGCAACGCCCTTGGGGCTCAGCACAATCTGCCATAATTGCAGATCGCGTGCGCGAAATGCCCCCGCACAGCTTAGCAGATAGTACAAAAACATACGGATCTGCACTTCACTGCAGGAAAATTTACCTTCTTTTTGCCCCTTGATAAAATTGTCAGCCCAGCTCACAAGGGTCTTGTCATAGTCTGCACCAAAGTTGTGCCAGTCCTCCATAACAAAGCGTCCTTCTTCACACTTTCCCAATAGAGAAATGCTGGGCAGAATGCCGTTTCTGAAGATATACTTTTCTATCCAGGGGTCCACACTGTGGCGCAGCTCGTTGGAGCCAATGGTGTGCAGTAAAAAAAGCCCGTCATCAGCCAGCAGGTTACGCACCGTGTTCATATACACGGCGTAATTTTTGTGGCCCACATGCTCGAACATGCCCACAGAGACAATACGGTCATAAGTGCCTGTCAGAGCCCTGTAGTCCTTCAGCAGCCAGCGTACATCCAGCCCCTGGCTATGGTCGCGCGCGTACTGAACCTGCGCCTTGGAAACTGTCACGCCGGTTACGCTCACGCCGTATTCACGAGCCATGTAGTTGCCAAGCCCGCCCCAGCCGCAGCCAAGATCAAGAACACGCATGCCCGGCTGCAGGTGCAGCTTGCGACAAATCATGTCCAGCTTCTGCTGCTGCGCCTCTTCCAGAGAGTCTACCCCTTGCCAGAAGCCGCAACTGTACTGCATGGACGAATCAAGCATGGCCTTGAAGACATCATCACCAAAGTCATAATGATGCACCGCAACCAGATGCGCGCGCTCGGGGCTCTGGAGATTGCGAAACATGTACGAAAGAATTTCAAACAGGACAGGCAGGGTGAAGCGGAAGCGTTTCTCAAGCCCCCCCCGTAAAATCCGGCAGAAGAACTGGTCAAGGGCCTGGCAATCCCACCAGCCCTCCATATAGGCCTCGCCCAGCCCAAGATTGGCAAAGCGCAGAACACGGCCATACAGTTTGTTGTTGTGAACCTGGATATCCCAGGGGCGGGGCCCGTCAATGGCCACGTCAACCGAAGCAAGCATCTCCTTGATGTCTGACTCACACATAACCAACTCCATATGGGCCTTGACACAATCAAGCATACAAGGCCTATGCAGAATGCAAATATTTTTGCTAGTTACGCAGTTCAAACCTGCAACACAGCATTGTATGGATTTAGAGTATCGCCATCTATATTGAAAGACAATATTTTGCCAACGAGTTTTACACCACGTATGTACGTGATTCATTACTTATAATTTATAAGCATGTGCAGTTGCATTAAATTTAAAGCAAGTTTTATTGAAAGACATTCTGCCACTTCTCAGAATGCCCGATGGTGCGGGTAATGATGCTCCGCAAAGAAAGGGGGCGGCGCGGAGTGCGCACTGAGCGTGGGGGCGCTGCGGGAAGCAGGAAAGAGAGGATTCGCTTGTGCGGGGGTATTTGTGCCCTGCGGGCACGAGGACTCATTGTTTCTTTAGTTTGGGCCGCCTGCGCGGCGCGCGGCAAGGCGGGGCCGGTCATCTGCGACAGCCCCCCCGCGTCGCGCAGTACCTACAGAACTTTCATATGTGCCAGATGGCGTGTCATTTTTAAAAGATCCTCACCATAAAACCACCACACAAGCCCCACCACACAGAGCAAAAAGCAGTATTCACCAAGGCTGCCCGTTGAACACAGCTTGAGCGAAACCTTGTGGCTGCGTGAAAAGGGCGTGAAGGGAACCCCAGAGGGCGTCAACATATCCAGCGCCACATGGCTCAGACCGCCAAAACCCAGCCCAAGCAGCACGTCACGCCCCATAGGGCCAAGCTCTACACCGGGCAGCGCAAAGGCCGCCACACACACTGCCAGCCACCAGCCAAACCAGTGGGTGGTACCCCGGTGCACGGCATTGAAGATTTTCTGCCGCCCGCGCCTTGTGGGTGCCAGCCCTGCCATGCGCTGGTCAAGCACATCGGGCAGCACGGCTCCCGCGCAGGCCGCAGCCACGCCAGCCACGGGCAGGTGCAGGGCCAGGGCCGCAGCCACTGCCGTGGCCTGATGGGTTATCCACTTCATGACAAATCCGGGCTAGCCGCAGCGTGAAAAGCCGCAGGCGGTGCAGATCAGGCAACCCTCCTGAAAAACCAGCCTTTCGCCGCACTCTGGGCAGCAACTGCCGGTAAGGTCGCTGACGGTATCCACAACCTCATCCTTGAGATAGCGCTTCTCCAGCACCCAGGCGATGGCATCGGGGATGGAGAGCAGCAGCCCTTTGCCGCGAAATACGGGATGTTCGCCGCCAATGCCCTTGATCTGCGCCACCACGTCACGCACGTGCACGCCGGAGCGCAGGGCCAGAGACACCAGCCGGCCGATGGCTTCGGCCTTGGCCGTAATGGACCGGCCTGACTTGCCGATGGTGGCAAAAACCTCAAAGGGCCTGCCGTCCACTTCATTGACAGTAAGGTACATGGCCCCAAGGCCTGTCTGCACTTTGCGGGTAAACCCGTGCACCTCGTCAGGGCGCTTGCGCACCAGCGAAGACGAATCTGCAATGGGTGAAGCGGATGCGGCAGCACTGCCGGATGGCCCGGCCTCGTCCGCTTGGGACGCGGCTTCGCCGTCCATTTTTTTCTGCCCTTCACCTGTGGCCAGCACCTGAACGCTCTTGCAGCCATCACGGTAGACGGTGACGCCCTTGCAGCCTTCCTTGTAGGCCAGCCAGTAAATTTCGCGAATATCCTGCTCGGTGGCGCTGTTGAGCAGATTCACAGTCTTGGAGACGGCGTTATCGGTATAGCGCTGAAAGGCCGCCTGCATGCGCAAGTGCCACACTGGGTCGATGTCCATCGCGGTCACAAAAACCTTGCGCAAGGGGGCTGGCAGGTAGTCCATATCCTGAATGGATCCCTTGGCAACCACTGCGTCCATAAGTTCGTGGCTGAACAGCCCCCCGTTCTCAAGCGCGGCCTCAAAGTGCGGATTAACCTCCACAAGGCGCTCGCCGTCCAGAATATTGCGGGTGAAGCACAGCGCAAAAAGCGGCTCCACACCGGACGAGCAACCCGCAATGATGGACAACGTACCCGTGGGCGCAATGGTGGTCACCGTGGCATTACGGTACGGCCCAAGATTGCGTCTGGCATAGGTTGACGTTTCATAGGCCGGGAAGGGGCCGCGCTCCCTGGCCAACTGGGCCGAGGCCTTGTGTCCTTCCTCCTGCACAAAGGACATGACGCGCTCGCCAAGGTCAATGCCCTGCTGCGAATCATAGGCCATGTTCAACTGAAAGAGCAGGTCGGCAAAGCCCATCACGCCCAGGCCGATCTTGCGGTTTTTGCGCACGGTCTCGCTTATGCGGTCAAGGGGAAAGCGCGAGGCGTCAATGACGTTATCGAGAAAGCGCACCGAAAGATGCACCACACGGCGCAGTTCGTCCCAGTCTATGCCTTTGGCGGCGGGGTCGGCATCATTTTCGTGCCCCGGCACATGAAAGCAGGAGAGGTTGATGGAACCCAGATTGCAGGCCTCGAAAGGCAAAAGCGGTTGCTCGCCGCAGGGGTTGGTGGACTCGATGTCGCCCTGATCCGGCGTGGGATTATCCCTGTTGATGCGGTCAAGGAAAACAATACCGGGGTCGCCGGACTGCCAAGCCTTACGCACCAGCAGGTCAAAAATCTCGCGGGCAGGCAGGCGCTTCATGACCTCGCCGTTGTGGGGCGTCGCGAGGTCGTAGTGCTCGTCTTCTTCAA
>JAQVZK010000142.1 GCA_028708195.1 Desulfovibrio sp. | reverse complement strand
TGTACGCGACAGCATGTCCCTGCTGGACCAGACCCTGGCTCTGGGCGGGGAAGAACTGACGGTCACCGCCACGCGTCAGGTGCTTGGCCTGGCCGGGCAGGAGCTGTTTGGCAATCTTTTTGACGCCCTGCACGCGCAAGACTGCGCCGCCGTGGCAGAACTCTGCAGCCAGATTTTACAGCAAGGCGTGGATATTGGATTTTTTGTGCGGGAGCTCGCGGGCAACCTGCGCAATCTTTTTCTTTTGCGCCAAGGCGGCGACGCCATGATGCCGAGCCTGCGCCTGCCTGCGGACGAGGCCGCCCTGTGGCAAAGCCTTGCGCCGCGCTTTTCTACGGCCCACCTGCACGCAGCCTGGCAAATGACGCTGGACTCACAGCGCGGCATTGTGCACAGCCCGGAACCGGCGGCGGCTCTTGAGCTCTTGCTGCTCAATCTGGCCCTGTTGCCGCAGTTGCTGCCCGTTGGACAACTGACGCCCGACCACATGCCGGGGCACATGCCCGGCCAAGCGCCGAGGCAAGCGCCGGGGCAAGCACCTGACCAAGCATCTGGTGCAGCAGGCCCGGCACAGGCGGCCTCCCACACGGCCAGCCCGCAGCCTCCTGCGCAAACCAATGGGCACGCGGCCCCACAGCCGCCCCATACAGGTGACGAAGTCCCCCGCAATGGCTCAGACGCACAGGCCGCAAACACTGGCAGAAGCCCGGCACGCCCACGCGACGCGGCCACGGCTCCCCGTCCTGCCGCCGACGGAGACGAAGCCGAAGGCTCTGACCCTGCCACAGGCGGCTCCCCGCTAAACGCCACTGTCCACAATAACCCGAGCGGCGCCACAGCCGCACATGGCAACATGGCCGATGATTCGGGCATGCCCCCCCCGTATGTGGAAAACGACGCCCCCTGGGGTGACGGTGCGGATGGCTCGTGGGGCGCTTTGACCGATGATGAAGATTTTGACGCCGCAGGCCCTGACCTTGCCACAGCCATTCCCTGGGACGAACCGGGGGCAGACTCTGCTCCTGCCCCCAAGGCGGCTGCCGCAAAAACACCTGCGGCCAGCCCCAGCCACGACTGGCAGAATTTTTATGACTTTTGCGTTGCCGGGCAGGCCGCCGAGCGCCTGACCCTGGCACCCTATCTGCTTCGCGGTATTGGCGCGCAGTGGAAAGACGGCGTGCTTCGGCTGCAGCCCAGAACACAAACCCAGTTGAACCAGCTTGAAAAACAGGGCAAAGCGCTGTATGCGGCATTGGCAGCGTATGGTGCGGGGGACACAGAGGTTGAGATCATCGCCCCCAAACCCCACCGCCCAGAAGCGGAAATTATTGAAGAATTCAGCCGTAAAGAGGCCCTGCAACCCTGCTTTGACGTGCTCAAGGCTTCATTGAAGGGGTGTCGGCCCGTAGACTAGGCGCACAGCGTCAGTGCCACAGGCCGCCAGAGTAAGATAGCGCTGCAAAATACTTCGGAGATAGCATGGGCAATGTCAGTGCGTTCTGTTCATGCAAGAATATGGACTGCCCCCTGCACCCAACCAAACACGACAAGGGGTGTGCGCCATGTATCAGCAAAAATCTCAGGTTGAAGGAGATTCCCAACTGTTTTTTTGACCTGTTGCCCGGCGCTGAATCCAGAAGCGGCGACTCCTTTGAAGACTTTGCAAAGCAGGTTTTTTCATCCAGGCCAGAGCAAGGGTGAACACGGTACAAGCAAAACTGTACATATAAAAATTGGCGTTCTGCCCTGACGGACGCTGTGGCAGAACTTGCGAGACCATTGCAACACGCGGCCCGGCTTGCTCATCACCGGGCATTTTGACATAAAAAAGCATCAAGATCCCTTGATGGATCAAGAGCAATAGCAGCCCTTCCGGCACGGCGGGCAGCCTGCTTGACAAAGCAGCCCCAAGCGCCGGATTTTTGCACCACTACACGTAACTCGGCCTCAACCACCATATTTAAGGAGAAACATATGCGCAACATGAACGACATCCTGCGCCAGGCGCAGGTTATGCAGAATAAAATCGCCAAACTCCAGCAAGAAATGGGCGAACACAGCTACGAAGCCACCAGCGGCGGCGGCATGGTCAAGGCCGAAGTTTCCGGCAAGCAGGAACTGCGCAAGATCATCATTGACCCCAAGGCTCTGGAAGGCGGCGATGTGGAAATGCTGCAGGACCTCATCCTTGCTGCCGTCAACGAAGCCGGACGCATTGCCCGTGAAACTATGGACCGCGAAATGAACAGCATTTCCGGTGGCATCAAGCTGCCCGGTCTTTTCTAGGTTCATGAACAAGCGTATTCCCGAACCGCTCAAGGCCCTGGTAGAGCAGCTTGCGCGCCTGCCGGGCCTTGGCCCCAAATCCGCCATGCGTGCGGCTATGGCTCTGCTTAAATGGCCCGAAGCCGAGACGCGACGCCTTGGCCGCGGCATCCACGATTTGCGCGACAATCTGCATTTGTGCTCACGCTGCGGCGGCCTTTCGTCCACAGACCCCTGCCCGGTCTGTGCCGATGCAGAGCGCGCACGCGATACACTTTGCCTTGTGACAGAGTGGGACAGCATGCTCACCCTTGACGAAGGCGGGTTTTACCGGGGCCAGTACATGATTTTGGGCGGCCTTCTGGCCCCTCTGGACCGCATGGACGCTGAAAGCCTCGACACAGACAGGCTTGTACGCCGCCTTGAAGAGGGCGAAATTGCAGAACTTATTCTGGCTCTTGGCGCAACCCTTGAGGCAGAAAACACGGCCACCTTCATACGCCAGATGGTGGGCAAGCGCTTTCCGACGGTGCGCGTTTCGCGCCTTGCCCAGGGCATTCCGCTTGGGGCCGAGGTAAAGTATATGGATAAAGAAACCCTGCGCCAGTCCCTGCAGTACCGCCAGGACCTCAAGTAGTCCCCCACCCCGGTGGTACGCGCGGCGGCATCCGCCCGCCGCGCTTTCTGCAAAAAACGTCTTCTCGCCCCCCCGGAGGTCTTGATGGAACTCACCACTTCTTCCGTACAGCTCGTCATGCAGCACCCTGTCATGCAAGCTTTTGTGGCGGGGATGTTTTCCTGGCTTTCGGTAAGCCTTGGGGCGGCGTTCATCTTCACCCGGCGCGAATTCTCGCGCAAGGCGATGGACTGCCTTCTTGGCGCAGCGGGCGGCATGATGCTGGGGGCCGCGTTTTTTGGCCTTTTGCAGCCCGCTATGGAAATGGCCGGGCATGCGGGCCGGTTTGGATTTTTACCCGTGGTGTTCGGCCTCATGCTGGGCGCGGCCTTTCTTTTACTGCTTGACCGCGCCCTGCCCCACCTGCATCTGGTTCAGGGCACAACCGAAGGCATCTCCACCCACTGGCGGCGCAGTGTGCTTTTGGTGACGGCCATGGCCCTGCACCATATTCCTGAAGGGCTCGCCATCGGCGTGGGCTACGGTGCCGCCGCCGCAGAAGGGGCCTTGAGCCCCAGCATTGAAAGCCTTGGCATGAGCACGGCGCTCGTGCTCACACTGTCCATCATGCTGCAAAACCTGCCTGAGGGCATGGTTGTTTCTACAGCTTTGCGGGCTGAAGGCCATTCTGCAAAAAAATCTTTCAGGTACGGTGTGCTTTCAGGCATTACCGCCCCCATTGGCGCGGTACCGGGGGCACTCGCCGCAAGCGTGGCAACAGGCATTTTGCCCGTGGCTCTGGCTTTTGCCGCAGGGGCCATGATTTACGTGGTGTTTGAAGAAGTCATACCCGAGGCCAACGCCTCCGGTAACGGCAATGCCGCTTCAGTTTCCTGTATTTGCGGGGTTTGCCTTGTTATGGCGCTCACAACACTGCTTGGCTGAACCTTGCGCAATCTGCCAAATACCTGGCACTATTTAAACGACGCCCGCTGAGCGATTTCGCTCCCCTCCGACAAGCGCATTCTGCCAACGTGAACCCGCATTTTTTTAAACTGGCATGCTATAAATTTTTTCCTGAGCGGGCCGATAGGACATACAAGTTACGATAAAACCTTGTTGACCTGTCGGGCCAAAGGATTTTACCCCTTGCAGCCACATTTTTTTTAAATTACTATCAGAACACTCATATTTAAATTGGGCAGCCGAAGACCCTGACTTGACACGAGCCGCAAGCCTTGTGACTTTATGCACAGAAATGGGAGAGGGAAGACATGCAAAAATTTGCGCATTAACGTAGCGGTAAACGCCACCCCTTCTGGAGACAGGCTGAAATGAAAATTCGGGCGCATTTGCGGGCAGCCCGCACAAGAGAGTCCCACGCAGCACAAACAGACCTTACCAATTTCTTCGCAACCAGAGCCCCGGTAACGGCTACCAAGGATAAACCGTATGAATCTGACCCTCAGCCTTCGCATGGCCAACTTTTTCCTCAAAGGCCTTATCCTGGCCTGTGCAGCCATGCTTGTGAGCTTCAACCTGGTTCTGGGAGACAAACTTTCCTCCGCCCAGATGTGGGAAGCCCTAACCTGGGCCGCTGGCGCCGCCGTTGTTCTTGGCGTCATAGGCGCGCTGCTTATTCACAGATGGCTTTCGCCCATACGAACATGCGTTCTTTTTGCTGAAGCCATCTCTGCCGGGCACGAAGACGCCAGGCTTGATGTCTACAGCACAGACTGCCTTGGGCATTTGGCCGAATCCCTGCGTATCATGGTGTCAAAACTGGAAGACCAGACCCACTGGTACGAAAGCATCCTCAATGCACTGCCCTTGTCCGTTTCAGTAACAGACAATGATATGATCTGGACGTTCTGCAACACCTATGCCCTTGGAACAATGAGCAAGACATGTCCAACTGACGTACTTGGCAAGCACTGCTCCGAAAAGAAGGGCAATATCTGCAATACGCCCGAATGCGGCATCGAACAGCTGCGCCTTGGGCACAAGCTGGTCATCAACCATATGCCCAATGGCAAGACCATGCAGATCATGCTGGACTACCTGAAGGACGCCCAGGGCAAACACATTGGTCATGTGGAAATTGGCGAAGATATCACCGAAAAGGTTCTTCTTGAAAAAAAGGCCGCCGCCGCAGCGCACAGCGCCAGAGTGGACACAGTCACGCAGCTTGAAGGCGTGGTAGCCCATCTGCAAAAAGCCGCTGACACTCTCAATTTGTCCTTGAGCGACGTGCGCGACAAGGCGGGCGTAGCCGCCGACCGCATGGCCGAAACAGCCACCGCCATGAACGAGATGAACGCCACTGTTCTTGAAGTTGCCCACAATGCCGAGGGCGCTGCCAAGGCCGCGACCGCCGTGCAGGGGCACGCGCAGGATGGGGCGGGCATAGTGCTGCGCACCATGCAGAGCATGCAGAGCGTGCAACAGCAGTCCAGCGGCCTCAAAGGCGACATGGAAAATCTGGACAAACAGGCCAGGGATATCGGCGCGGTGCTTACGCTTATTCGCGATATTGCCGACCAGACCAACCTGCTGGCGCTCAATGCCGCCATTGAGGCAGCCCGCGCCGGTGAAGCCGGACGAGGTTTTGCAGTGGTGGCAGACGAAGTGCGCAAGCTGGCTGAAAAAACCATGAGCGCTACCCGCGAAGTGGAAACCGCCATTGCGGCCATTCAGGAAGGCACAGGCAAAAGTTCCAGCACCGTGGACGGCACTGTGGAGGCCATTGATGAGGTAGGCCGCATGTCCGAAGAATCCGGGCAGTCGCTGGAACGTATTTCCAGTCTGGCTGGCGATTCCAGTTCGCGTGTTTCGGCCATTGCCGCCGCTGCCACTGAACAGTCCGCTGCTTCCGAAGAAATCAACCGCAATATTACCGAAGTCAACACGCTGAGCGCCCATATCGCCGAAGCTATGGACCTGGCAGCGCGCCAGGTCAATGACATGGCAGGCCAGGTGGGCGTTGTCACCGGCATACTGGACGGCATCCGGCAGGAAGACAAGGCGCAGACCCTTGCCTCAGAAGCCGAATACAAAACCCACGCGGCCTGATAAAGCCGCAGACGGCACTGCCGTTACGCAGCGCACGGGCACAAAACGCGCTGCACTGACAGGCAGAAAAGCAAAGAACGCATCCGCCGGGGTAAACACCTGGTGGATGCGTTTTACCACATCTCCCCCTGCACACGCGGGCAAAGCCATAAAAACAGACGGGCGGCCTTTTGAAAGGCCGCCCGTCCTTGTGAGGGCCGCCTTTGGCGGCCCTCACAACCATATATGGCTTGAGGCAGTGCCTACGGATGGTTCACAAACTTGTTCTGTGTGGCCACCGAACCGCTGTGGCAAGGCGTACAATCCATAACGCCCTTGGCCCAGTTGGCGTCGTTGT
>JAQVZK010000141.1 GCA_028708195.1 Desulfovibrio sp. | reverse complement strand
TTCCACATGCAGCCAGTCGCGGATATTGGCCCCCTTGCCGTACACGGGCAGGGGTTTGCCTTCCAGTGCGTTGAGAATCATCAGCGGAACAAGTTTTTCGGGGAACTGCCGCGGCCCGTAGTTGTTGGAACAGTTGGTCAGCAATACCGGCAGCCCGTAGGTTTCGTGAAAGGCGCGCACCATATGATCGCTGGCCGCCTTGGACGCAGAATACGGGCTGTTGGGGCTGTACGGCGTGACCTCGGTAAAGGCCGGATCACCGGGCTGCAACGCACCGTACACTTCATCGGTGGACACGTGCAGAAAACGGAACTTCGCAGCCGTAGGGGCGGGCTGTGTTCGCCACCAGTCCTTGACCGTACGCAAAAGGGTCGATGTGCCCAGCACATTGGTGCGCACAAAGGCGTCAGGGTCAACAATGGAGCGATCCACATGGCTTTCAGCGGCAAAGTTGACCACAGCGTCGGGCTTGTGGATCTGGAGCAGAAAAGCCACCAGCTCTTCGTTACCGATATCGCCGCGTACAAGAATATGCTCGGGGTCACCCGCCAGCGAAGACAGGTTTGCCGGGTTGCCCGCATAGGTCAGCTTGTCCAGATTTATGACACGAACCCCGGCACGGCGGGCCTGAAGCACATAGGCCGAGCCGATGAACCCCGCACCACCGGTTATCAATTGACAGGGCATGGCGTGATCCTTGAATAGCGACATAAAGCGTCTTTCAATACAGTTCGTCCGGCAATGCCGGGTATGAGCGCTTTTAGCATGTTTTCTGCAACCTTGATCATTTTATTTAACAGCAAAAAGTCTGGTGTGAACAGATGCACAGGCGCGTACCGCCGCCACCACACAGAATGACAGGAACAATATCCGGTATGCGCATCCTCTCAATTCTCACATATGCCGCCATTATTTTGCGGGCAGGACAAAATTTCTGCGCCCGAGCAGCCAGAAACCTGAAGCAAAACACACCGCCTGCAATCATGCTACAAGAGCACTGCTTTCCTGCTCTTTTGGACATGAGAAATCTTTTACGCGGGCACTGCCCCACCTTTTTCTTTCAGTAACAGCAAAATTTCTTCTGTCTTGCTTTCCAATAAAGCGCGGTTTACCCGGGTTTCAACATTCAGGCGCAACAATGGTTCAGTATTGGACATGCGCAGGTTGAAACGCCAGTCTGCAAATTCAAGATTGACGCCATCAATGCTGTCCTCATAAACAGCATGGCCCGCATATTGGTCACGCACAAGCTTCATGAGGCCGGGCGCGTCCTGAACGCGGCGGTTGATCTCGCCGCTGCAGGGGTAGGCGGCCATGCGCTCCGCCACAAGATCCGCCAGCGAACACCCCGTGCGGTGCAAGAGCCCCGCCACAAGCAGCCAGGGCAGCATGCCAGAATCACAGTAGGCAAAATCCCGAAAATAGTGGTGCGCGCTCATTTCGCCGCCATACAAGGCGTCTTCGGCGCGCATGCGCTCCTTCATGAAAGCGTGCCCGGTCTTGCCCATGATGGGCTGCCCATGGGCGGCCAGTGCAACCTCGCTGGTATTCCAGTACACCCGCGTATCATGCACAATCTTGCCGCCGGGAACACGGCGCAGCAGCTCTTGCGCCAGCAAGCCAATGCAGTAGTAACCCTCAATAAAGTTGCCTGCATTGTCATAGAAAAAGCAGCGGTCAAAATCGCCATCCCAGGCGACACCCATGTCTGCACCTGCCTCGCGCACGGCAGCGGCGGTGGCGGCGCGGCGCTCTGGCAGCAAGGGATTGGGCACACCGTTGGGGAATGTGCCGTCAGGCTCCATATGCAGGCTGACGAAATCAAAGGGCAATGCTGCCATCAAATCCCGCAGCACAAGGCCCGCGCAACCGTTGCCCGCGTCTGCCACAATTTTGAGCGGCTTGCGGCCTGCCACCGGTTCAAGCCGGGTTGCCCCGCTGTACTCCAGCAGCCAGCGGACGTAGTCGGCCCGAAAGGACGCCTCGTGCAGGGCCGCACTGCCCCCGGCCTCGGCATGCGCGCCGTCCGCAGCATGCGCGCGGGCCTCGGCAAGCAGGTCTTTTACCCGGTCACGCAGGGCGAAGAGGCCGGAATCACCGCTCACAGGGATGGCCCCGCCGCGCACGAGTTTGAAGCCGTTTTCATCAGCCGGGTTATGGCTGCCGGTAATCATGATGCCGGCATCAAAGGGCTGGTTGGCGGCGGCGTAATAGATTTCTTCTGTACCGCAGAGGCCTATATCTGTAACGCTTGCGCCAGCGACGATCAATCCCTTGGTCAGGGCGTCGCGCAAAAGAGGGCCGGAAAGGCGGGCATCGCGCCCCACAGCAACCCGACGTGCGCCAAACACCTCAACAACGGCCCGCCCCAAGGCATGGGCCAAGGGCGCGTTAAGCGCATCAGGCACCCGGCCACGAATATCATAGGCTTTAAAGCAGAAAAGCATATGCGGCGAATGTCCTTTGATTTACGGATTACAATACGTTTTCTTGCGGCATGAGCAGCAATGCACAGTTTTGTGCAACCACACGTATTTTCCATATGTACGCCTGCAGAACGAAGGTTGGCCTGCTACGCGTCACGAGAAATCTCCCTGTTTTTTATCTGTCTTGACGGGAAATTACCACAGCATTTTTGCACTGGGGTTCAAAGGGGAAAAGTGAATAAAACCATACATGCCCATAGAATAACAAATCGAGCCAGGATCCGCCATGCGAAATTGCCACAGAGGGCAAATTCCGCAGGGGTCAGGTTGCCCAGAAACTCATGGAACCTCTGTTCGTTGTATTCAAACATCCAGTTGTCGGCGATCTCCCTTGCTCCGCTTAACCTGCTGAAAACATAAAAGTTCAATATCTCGTCGCGGACAGTACGATTGAAACGCTCCACGTAGACATTTTGTATCGGTTTTCCTGGCTGAATGAACTCAAGCTCTACTCCGTGCTGTTCAGCTCAACCCGCAAGCTGGACGTAAATGAACTCCGGCCCGCATCCATCCTCAGTCAGAGGAGTGTCCGGCCGAAGTGGGGGCTACTCCAGTCGTTTTATGTGTAATTACTCTTGGAAGTGATAAGTCAATTATAACTCAAAAATTGACCTCAAATGTGATATAACCCACAAGTGAGTCGCAACGAGATGAAAAGCAAGAGAGTTTCATAGTGTAACTCCATAAAAAAACAAATGATATTCATATTAAAAATTTGGCACATGTGTTGCTTAACACCAGTAGTTTGGGCGGATCAACTTTCAAAGAATGGAGACATCATGCCTAATCTGCCGCGTACCATTTTTACCAATGCTGATATTGTTCCGCATTTTTGTGCTGATGGGCTGAAGGCCGAGGCTTTTTGTACAGCAGCAGGTCGCATTCTTCATGTTGGCTCATTGGCCGAGGTTCGCCGTGCGGCCGGCCCCGGGTCCACTGAGGTGGATTTGTGTGGGGGCGTTGTCTATCCGGGATTCATCGATACACACAGCCATCTTTCCTCCTGTGCCGAGTGTCTGGATCGAGTGGATTGCGGCCTGAGCAACAAGTCCGTTGCTGGCGTGCTGAAGGCCCTCAGAGCGGCATCTGCCAGTATCGACAATGATGGATGGGTACTTGGGTACGGTTATGACGATTCTGGCCTTCCAGACAACCGTCACCTCACCCGCCACGATCTTGATGAGGTCAGCAGGGACAAACCGGTTTTTGTCGTCCATATTTCCGTCCACTTCGCCTACGGGAACACAAAGGCTCTTGAACTTCTTGGCATAACAAAAGATTCCAGATTTGATGGCGGTGAAGTGGGCCTGGGTGAAGACGGTCTGCCCTCGGGCTATCTGGCCGAAATGGCAGCCATCGCAGCCATGGGCCGGCTGCCCACTTCTTCTCCGGACAAGCTCCGCTCCAACTTGAGTCGGGCCATAGCCGTCTACAACAGCCAGGGTTTTACCACAATTATGGATGGCGGCATCGGCCTCAGTGGCGATGCAGAACAGATCACACGCAGCTATCTTGATCTCATGCGTGAGGATAGTCTGAACGCCAGGGTTTATCTGCAGTTTTTACCACAGATAATGGACACGCTACGCCCGCTTGGGCTGTACCATTTTGGTTCTGATTACCTCACCCTTGGCGGCCTGAAGTTTTTTCTTGACGGCTCCATTCAAGGTTTTACCGGCGCACTTCTTGAAGATTACCACACCCGGCCCGGCCATAAAGGGACACTGCTGCTCTCTGAAGAAGAGATCTGCTCCATAGTAGGCCTGCACCATCAGACCGGCATTCAGGTTGCAATGCATGCCAACGGCGATCGGGCAGTGGAAGCAGCACTGCAGGCTTTTGAAAAAGCTATCTCAGACTATGGACACAAAGACCTGCGGCACATGATTATCCACGCGCAAACCGCTTCTGACAGCCAACTAGAACGGATGAAGGCCTGCGATATCATTCCCAGTTTCTTTGCCCGCCACATAGAAGTATGGGGGGACAGACACGCGGCGATTTTTCTTGGCCCAGAGCGCACAGAACGCCTCAACCCCGCCGGGAGCAGCGTGCGCCTGAACCTGCCCTTTACCCTGCATGTGGACACGCCCGTTCTGCCGGTGACCGCTTTGGGGGCCATGCATGCAGCCGTCAACAGAATAAGCAGCGGGGGTATTCTTATGGGGCCTGACCAGCGCATAACTCCCCTTGAGGCCCTTAAGGCGTATACGACCACTGCCGCACTTTGCTGCGGCGGAGAACATGACCGAGGCAAAATCGCCTCGGGCCGGTTTGCTGACTTCGTGGTGCTTTCTGACAATCTTGAAAGCATTCCAGCCGAAAATTTGAGAGATGTGCGCGTCAACATGACCTTTACCGGTGGGCGCATGGTCTATCAGGCCTGACCTGGTGCAATTTCCATAGTTTTGCGGAGTTACCAAGAGCATATACTCAATATTCTATTGCCGGAGGCAAGTATGAAAAAAAGATTTTGGGTTTTTGTTTTAAATCTTGGGATACCATATTTAGCTGTTGTAGGTGCATTTCCACTATACAACAGAGCAGAACCTTTCATTCTTGGATTCCCATTCATCTATTTCTGGCTATTCTCGTGCATCCCTCTCACGTCACTTTGTATGTATATAGGCTATAAGATAGACCCAGAAAACAAGGATCCAGCATCTGATGACAGCATTAGGGGGAGTAAGTCATGACAATTCTTGTTTTCTCATTCTTCATCCTTCTATCCCTATTTCTCGCATTTCTTGCCAAAAGAAGTGTCATCACCAACAATATTCATGATATCCTGGTTGCCAGCCGGAGTCTGGGCGGATTCCTCCTTTTTTTCATAACCTTGGGTGAAATTTACGGCATCGGAACCATGATCGGGGTTCCGGGGGCTGTTTATTCAAAAGGCTCCAGCTATGTGGTCTGGTTTATTGCCTACATCTTGCTCGCCTATCCTGTGGGCTATTTTATCAACCCTCGTATCTGGCGTATAGGTAAAGTAAGCAATGCCAGTACAATGGGGGATTTTTTTGCCTGGCGCTTTGAATCCAAATGGCTCGGCTTCATCATTGCAATCCTGAGCATGGTGGTTCTGCTGCCGTGGGCACAGATGCAGTTTGTTGGGCTTAGCGTCATTCTGCGCTATTTGGGCGTGGAAATTAATACCAATGCGGCCATATGCCTTTCGGCTGTCATCGCCTTCATGTATGTAGGCCTGTGTGGCGTGAAAGGATCGGCCTATGTGGCGATTTTGAAAGACCTTCTTATGGTGTCGGCGATTATTATTGGCGGTGTGCTGGCTGCGTCGCACATGCCGGGTGGCGTAGAAGGCATTTTTAGAGAAGCCTTGGTTAAGTATCCTGAATATCTTACCATTCCAATGGAACCCATTGACAAGCATGTCACGTTCGTTATTTCCACGATTATCGTGCAATCGCTCGGTCTTTATATGGTTCCATTCATATTCCAGTACATCTTCTCCGGGGGGTCAGAAAAGATTGTCCGGTTTAACCAGCTCATCATGCCTCTGTACATGCTCATGTATGCATTTTTGGTCACCGCGGCGTTTTATTGTCTGGTGACAGTTCCCGGCCTGAAAAACCCTGACGACGCGTTTATGGGCATGATTGTAGCCAACGCGCCGCCCTGGATTGTTGGGCTTTGCGCTGCTGCCGGTGCGCTGACCTGTATGCTGGTTTTGGCAGATGTGGCCCTGGGTGTAAGTGGCATTCTCACCAGAAACATTCTGACCATTATTGCCCCCCAAGCCTCACAGGCCAAAATGGTCAACTGGGCAAGGATATGTATTGCCCTGTTCCTGGGGGGAAG
>JAQVZK010000140.1:5790-6357 GCA_028708195.1 Desulfovibrio sp. | reverse complement strand
GAAGGCCCTTGCGAGGGAGACGGATCAGGAGCCATCAGCCACGCTCCCCATCAGAGGCGGCGTCGCCCGGCCGGGATTCGCCCGACGGCGTGCCATTTTCAGCAGTGCAGCCCGCGCACCCGTCGGCGGGGTCCGGGCTCAGGCGGTAGCCCACATGCGGCACCGTATGCAGCAGGGGCAAGGCAAAAGGCTTGTCCAGCTCACGCCGCAATTCATGTATGTGGGTTCGCAGGGCACTACCTTCTGGCGGTTCGTCGCCCCAGAGCAGATGCTCAAGCTGCTGGCGGCGCAGCAAACCCGGCGCAACGCGCATCAGTTCCTTTAAAATACGAAATCCCGTGGGGCTCAACCGCAGGCGACGCCCCTGGCGCTCGGCCCAGTGCTCCTCTTCATTCAGGGTGAGGTCAGCGCACGTCCACAGGCCCTTGCCTTCGGTGCCCGCGCCGCTCTGCATACGGCCCCGCCGCAGTAAAGCGCGGATGCGAGCCTCAAGCTCCTTGAAGGCGAAAGGTTTTACCAGATAGTCATCGGCCCCGGCCTCAAGCCCTGTCACCCTGTCAGCCACGG
>JAQVZK010000140.1:0-5780 GCA_028708195.1 Desulfovibrio sp. | reverse complement strand
GATTATGGGCGTGGCGCTTCTGTGCTTCTCGCGCAGGCTGCGGCACAAATTTATGCCGTCGAGGCCCGGCAGCATGACATCCAGCACTATGCAGTCAAAATCATACTCAAGGGCCATCTGCAGCCCGGCCTTGCCGTTGCGGGCGCAGTCCAGCGTATAGCCCAGCGGCTCAAGGTACGCGTACAGATTGGCGAGAATGTCCTCATTATCTTCCACAAGCAGAAGCGACCGCGACATGGTCACCGCCCGGACGTGTCGCGCGTGTCCACGGTGCCAATAATTGCCAGGGCGTCGGCCTCAACCTCGTTGGGCCGCTTGCGGTTCCAGTCCACATGGCCCAGCAGCCGTACCTTGTCGCGCGGCGTCACCGTAAGATGCCCGAAAATACCGTTTTTGATTTCCACCACCACCCTGCCACTGCCATCTTCAAAAAGATAACGGTTTTTACGGCGAGGCAGTTTTTCAAGGATATACCCTTCGAGGACGCAAGGGGCGTCATCCTGCGCGTCCAGCACATCTGCGGCACTGGTAATGGTTGACGCCACGCCTGGGCCTTCAAAACCCGCAGCCGAGGCGCGCATGTCTGGATAAAATCCTCCGGCAAGACCGAGGGTCAGGGCCAGCAACATTGCCACCATACGCATAAGCATTCTCCACTCATGCGCGGCCGGGCGCACGCCCGGCCGCGCTACACGGTCAGTTCAGAATTTCAAGAACCTTGACGTCAACCTTGACGGGCTTCATCAGGTCTTTGTCAACCTTGCCGGAAAGCCTCACAGTATTTTCGGGGCTGACGGTGCGGCCAACAAAAATCTTCTTATCAATATCCACCGTCATTTCGCCAGTGGTGTCTTTGAAAATATATTTGTCATTGCTGCCAGCCTGACGGCCAGTGATCTTGCCGGTGAGCAACACCGGGGTGTCGTCCTTGCTGTCCAGGGCCTGTTTGACAGTCGTGACTTCAACACCCACCGTGGGGCCCTTGAAGCCGCCATCAGAAGCGCCGGGGCCGTTAAAGGCCGCCTGGGCCGGAATAGCAAGCATGGTCAGCAACAGCAATGAAAGTATCATGCGCATGGTGTTCTCCTGTAGTATTGCTACCGCCTTTATGGATATTTGGGGCTCCAAAGGCCCAGGGGGAGGTAGCCTTTGATGGTATTTTTATTTTTGCCATAGGTGCTGGGTGCTTTTTGGTCTGCCTTGCGGCATACGAGGCCCAGGGGGGAGCACCCTACCGTTGAGACAGCCAGACAAACTTACTTCACGAGGTGCAAAGCCCTGACGACGAGGACAGGAGCCCTGCCTTCCTTGACCTTGAGCTTGCCCATAAGGCGCACCTTCGTTTGAGGGGTCAGGTCCATGCTCTTGAGGATTTTTGAGTTTATGCTGACGGTCATGCGGCCTGTGCCGTCATCGAAGATGTAGTGATTTTTTTTGCCGTCAATTTTTTCTACGATGTTGCCCACAAGCATGACGGGATTTCTATTGGTGGCCTGCAGGGCTTTGGCAACGGTATCTACCTCATAAAGATTTGTCATCCCCTGCCACTTTTCCTTCAGGGGCGCTGCCTGTTGCTGCGCGGGAGTGGCGACAGACTGGGATTGCCCGGCGGGGGCGGATTTTTCGGCGGCATGAGCGGGAATAGCCAGGGCAACAGCCATGATCAAAGCGAGAAAATAGCGCATGGTTCCTCCAGAAATTTTATTTACAAGCGTGGGCGCCTTATGCGCCTCGCAAGAAGAACCTGCACCCAGGGGCGTCAGCAAAGCGTTAAGAAAAAAACTTTCTACCCATGGCGGATATATGGCCGGGATATCTCGCTGGAATATGTGGCAGGGCTATGTGGCTGTGGGTATGTGGCCGGGATATATGACCGGAATATGTGCCGGCGGCATGTGATTGCGGCTGTCTGGCTGCGGGTGCCAGCCCGTGCAAACCCTGCCGAAACAACCATACATTAAAGATGGCGAAGGCGTCTCTTCTTGTGAAGAAGGTCCAAAGCTGCTATACTTATTGACATGAGAGAGCTTGACCCGCACACGATCCGCCCCTGCCTTGCCTGCGGCGGCACAAATGTTCATTTGGAATCCCTGTTGCCGCCAGGAAGACGACAGGAGGTATGGCGAGTGGTCTGCTCATGCGGGCAGACTTCACAGCAGTGGTCGGTTTCGCAAGCGGCGGCCATCCGCGCCTGGAACCGCAACCTGGCCAATACCGATGACCAGGGCGCAAGCCCGGCCCCTGAGGCGACACCGAGGCCGCCCCTCAAGAACTAAAACAGGTATCGGCAGGTGCACCTGCAAAAAAGCTGGCGCCGCACCAGCAAACAGATGCACGACGCATAAATTCTACGCTGCGGCGCTTCACACTGCTGCGGCCTAAACAGGGGCAGATCTGCCCACAAAAGCGCAAAAGCTGCGTCTCTTGCCAGAACGTCAGCTTGCCAGCGCCAGCCACATCAGCCAGCGTCCGCCACGTCTCTCAATGGCGACCAGTCACAACCGCCACGGCTATCATTCTCAGCAAACCGCCTGCCCCAATCTGAAGCATCCCGCCAACATGCCCCCGGCAATCTCAGTCCAACTCACGTCCGACCCATATGGCGCGGCCTATAACGCGCACAAGGTCCTCCAACTGCTCGCCGGTATCAGCCTCAATGGGCGCATAGTCTGCGTTGACGCTGGTAAGAATGAGCCTGCCCGGCATGGCGTTGACCACTTTAAGATACACCATATCTTCCACGCCCACAGCGTATATGCGCCCCGGCACGGGATCGCGCTGCCCCTGATCTATAAGCACCACGTCATTGTGCATGATCTGTGGCTGCATGCTGTCGCCAGAAACGCGCAAAAGCACCATCTGCGAGGGATTGCCCTTGCGGTGCAAAAAATCCCAGCGAAAGGCATAGTGTCGCAGCACCTCCCCGCCAGTCTCAAAGCTGCCAGTACCGGCAGAAAGCCTGGCCTCCACCATAGGCACCATAACCAGCCGGGCCTCGCCTTCGCCTTGGCTTCCGCTGCTTTCAGGCCCCTTGCCAGACAAAAGCCAGTCGAGGGAGCAGTCCAGAACATCAGCCAGCCGCACCGCAAATTCCCCCTTGGGCATATGCCCATTTTCATATTGCTGGATGGTCGTCAGGCTTACCCCCACCCTGCTGGCCAGAGACCGCTTGTGCATGCCAAGCTTTTCACGCTGCTGGCGGAGGCGCTGCGCAAAGTTCTGAACCAAGTTCGCACTCGTTATTGTTTTCATGGCACTTCCATCGGCAATTCTACCGTTTTAAAACTTTTCTTTTAAAATGCTACCTCAGGCGGGGGTTTTATTCACCCGGTTCGACCCTATCCCCCCTTGTAATTTTTTACAAGCCTTTCTTTTTATTGGCGCGTAAAAACTCATATAACCGCTCTGCATTATAGAGCAATATTAAAAATAAATCTAGAATTTACTTAAAAAAACAGATGATTAAATCTTTTCTTTTATTTATAAATTTTTCCTTGATTCACAAAATAAAACATTATAAATCATCCAATACGCACCGACACATTTATTTTAGGGAGCATAGCATGTCAGAACTTAACACTACTTTCGATAACTTGAGCGCTGTGCTGGATCTTTTACAAAACACCGCCCCTCCAGAACAAAAACCTGTGCTCCGCCTGATGGGGGACCACCTGCGCCTGCTTGCACGCTGTATGGACGATCCAGCCGTTACCCTGCTCTATATACCGTCAGGCCCGACACCACAGGGCGCGTGCCAGGCCACAGCAGACCCCATATCTATGACCACGCCTGCCAAAAACCCATTACGAATTCAAGGGGTTCGTCATGTGTGCCAATAGTCCCAGACAAGCGGGCACTTGCCGTGTGCACCCTTGCGTCCACACGGCAAGTGCGGCGCGTCGGCCCTTTCTTGCCGAACGGCCGTCCTCAAGCGCTGGCGGGCGTGGCTCCTGGGGGCAGGCCATGCAAAAAGCCGAGCAAAAAAAGCACTGGCAACAATTGCTGGAGCATTTGCCTGAAAATATCCGGCAGATCTGGCATGCCCTGGGCGGGCACGAAAAGGGGCGGCTGGAAGACCTTTGGCGACTGCTCGAAACCTATGGCGGACAGACCATACGCGTGCCCGCAACCATACCCGCAGAAAGGCACCATCCCCTGCTCCGCCGCCTGGGCAAACGCTGTACCGGCAAGCTTGTGGCAGCCTTTGGCGGAACGCCTGTCTACGTGCCGCGCTGTACTTCAGTACTGACAAAGCTGCGCCAGCAGGAAATTATTGAAACCTTTTCGCGCCATACCGCGCGCGGCACCAGCAGTACGGCAGCCGTGGCCTGCCTGGCCCGCAGACACGGATTATCTGACCGGCAAATATGGAACATACTTAAAAAAGTTACCTCCGCTCCCGCGCAAGGGTATTTGCTGCACGAGCTCAAGTAGGCCACCAAAACAAAGAGAAAAACAACATTAACAACTGTAATACAATATAAAACATACAGACTGCACAAGCAGAAAAACTTTTATGCCCGCGAAATAGCGGGCTTTTTTATTTCAATATTCTCTTGCAAGGGGGGTCGTTACAGCGCTGCCCCGCGCCACTGGTTGAGATAGCGGTGCTGAACCAGTTCAGTCTTACCACATACGTCCTTTTTGGCATGTTGTACCCACGCCGCCAATGACGACGGCGCAACGCTTTCAGCAGCCAGCAGGGGAGACCATGCCATGACCGCATTCTTTCAAAAAGCTCACGATTTCACCGCCCGCTGGGAAGGCGGCCTCTCTGACCACCCCGCTGATCCGGGTGGCCTGACCAAATACGGCATCTCGCTGCGCTGGGTACAGGACCTGGCCCGTCAGGCCCGTGAAGAATGCCTGCGCCAGGCCCGCAACTGTGATGGCTGCGCCGACGAGCGTACCCCCAAGTGCGGCTATCACAACCTTGATATGGATATGGACGGCGACGTGGACAGTGACGACATCCGGGCCTGCACCAAGGATCAGGCCGCCGCCCTGTTCAAGAAGCATTTTTGGGACAAGCTCGGCTGCTCTGGTTTGCCTCTGCCCCTGGCCGTGACCCTGTATGACGGTGCCGCGAATATGGGACCGGCGCGGGCCGTGCGCCAGATGCAAAGAGCCATGAACACCGTGGCCGATGCGGAGCTGGATGCCTACACCCCCATTGCCGAGGACGGCGTGATGGGGCCGCGCACAGCCCAGTTGGCCGAAGCACTGGAAGAGGGCGGCAAGCACTGGTTTGCGGCGCGTCAGGTGCTGCGTCTGCGTGACACATTTTACCGCGACCTTACCGCGCGGCGGTCCTCCCTGCGGGTTTTTCTTGCGGGCTGGCGCAACCGGGTCAAGGCCATGAACCAGTACCTCGCAGAACTGGAAAGGGAGGAAGGCTGATGTGGATGTTGCTTGGCAAACTGTTTGGCGGACTTTCCGGCCTGGCAGACAGATTCGTGCCCGACCGCAACCGGCAAAACGAGGCCCAGAGCCGCATTAATGAAGCAGAAATTTCGGGCGCGCCCGCAAGCCGCATGCGCCTGTGGCGATCCTTTCTTGGCTGGGTGCTGGCCCTGCTCTTTTGCTGGGAGGTTGTGGGGCGGATGGTTATTGTGCCGCTGTTTTTTGCCCCGTGGGGTAAAAGCCTGCCGCCATCGGCTCTGGACCAGATTATGGCGCTTCTTCTGGGCATGCTGGGGCTGGGGTTCTGACGACTCTGCGCGCCTTTGCGGCACACGGGGCAAAGACGCCGCAATGTAAAGATTTGGCTGCGCGGCATT
>JAQVZK010000139.1 GCA_028708195.1 Desulfovibrio sp. | reverse complement strand
GTTTTTTGAAAAATCCTGGTTGAAAATCAGAGATGATTCCTCAACATTTTCTTGGGCAGTGGAGCTACAGGGGCCTGCATGCGCGAGCAATCTTACAGCCTCACGCCTTGCCGGGGCTTGCTGTTTTAGATGACTTTGCAGTATCATTAAAGAAGTGAACATTTTCTTTAACTTTCATCAGGAGGCCCTGCATGCAGCGGCGCGCATATCTCCCTCTCGTGTTCCTTCTTGTGGGCAGCTTGCTTTTTACTGGTTGTACCAGCCGTTATGGTGAACAGAAAACCAAAGTAAATTACTATCCTCAATGCTATGAACCTGTCGCCCAGCTACGCCAGGATGAAAACAGCACAGGCAAAAGTACAGCTGCCGGGGCTGCTGGCGGCGCGCTGCTTGGCGCACTTATTGGCGGTCTTGCCACTGGCAAGGTTGAAGGCGCACTGGCTGGTGCCGTTGCAGGTGGTGCCGCAGGAGCTGTTGGCGGCAACATTTATGGCAAATCACAGGAAAGGCAGCGTGATGCAGCCTACCTGGCAAAATACAACCAACAGATGGGTGCCGAAGCTGCCAGCATGAACCGCGCCACAGCCGCTGCCAAACTGGCCACCAAATGCTATGACCAGCAGTTCAAGTTGGCTGTTGGCCAGTACAAGGCAAACCAGATATCCCGCCTGGAGCTTCAGGACCGTTATAATGAAATCCGTAGCGGCCTTGAAGAAACCGCCTTCATCCTGAAGGACACCTCTGTTGCTATGGCCCAAAAGGATAACGAATACCAACAGGTGCTGGCAGGCCAGGTAAAGGATACGCCCTCGGCCTCTACCCCCGCCAAAAGCAAGAAAAAATCAACTCCCGCTGTCAAGCAGGCGAGCCTGACGCCACAGGCCTCGGAGTGGAAATCTTCGCGTAATGAGCTTGAAAGCACGCGCACTGATGTTGACGCCCGCATGAACAGTTACGAGCAGACTGTCAATAACCTGCTCGGTTAGTCACAGGATCGCGCGGCCCCGCCCCTTGTGGGTAGGGCGCGCGAACATTTTTTGCGGCCGCACGCCGTGGAGTTGCCATGAGTCAAACGCCCGATCCTGCAGCACAGGGGCAAGAAGCGCATAAAAGCGCACAACCGGCCCAGACCCTGCCCTGGTTTCGCCGCCCTCTTTTTTGGGGCGTGCTGTTTTTTTTGAGCCTCTTTCTTCTGACCGCATGGCTTTTCTGGAAAGAATGGCAGACAGCTGAAAAGCTCAAAGAACAAACAGCAGCCCAGACCGCTGAGCTACAGAAGCAAAATCAGTCCCGTCAGGGTTTTATCGCGCGCTTACGCCTGCTTCTCAAAGAAGAACCGTGCGAAGTATTGCGCCAACTGCCTCTTCTTTCACCCCCTGCCGGGGTGGTATGGCCGCCGCTCGCTGGCAATACCGGAAAGCCGGACGGCATCCTTCCTGATGCTTCGGGTGCAACAGCGCGTCCTGCCCCAACAACCCCCCAGGCTTCGCAACCCGCCGTTGCGCCTCAGGGTTTTGCGGCCCTTATGGAGCAGGCCACGGTTCTTGTTTTGGCCTTGCGGCAAGAAGGTTTGTCTATGGGCTCAGGCTTTTACGTAGCGCCGGGGTATGTGGTGACCAATGCGCACGTGGTGGGTGCCGCTGACAAGGCAGCTGTGGTCAACAAGGCCACAGGCGCGCCTCTTTCTGCCCGTGTTGTGCAAAGCGTGCAGAGCGATGGCCGCGATTTTGCCATACTGGCAGTGGATGGCGGCCCCGCCATTACTCCGCTGGCCTTGACCAACGATGTCTGGCGTACTGAAAGGGTTAGTGCATGGGGCTTCCCCGGTGCTGTGACCAACGATGACCCCCAGTTCACGGCACTGCTCAACGGCAACGCTACGGCTGCCCCCGAGGTGGTTTACACCGATGGTGTGGTCAGTGTCATTCTTGAGCGCAAACCTGCCCTCATCGTCCACACGGCAACCGTGTCACAGGGCAACAGCGGTGGCCCACTGGTTAATGACAATGGAGAGGTTGTGGGCATCAACACTTTTATCAAGCTGGATGATGAGTCCTACAGGCAATCCAGTCTGGCTATTGTGAGCGCCAGTTTGGCGGAATTTCTCAGGTCTGCCGGGGTGCCCTTCACTACGGCCCCCCCCCGTGCCAGTCAGGAGCAGCCGCAACCGGCAGGCAAGCCTTCTGACAAGGCAGGTGCCGCAAAGCAGGACAAGGCAGACAATAAGGCACAGGCTGCCCCCGATATCGTCAAGGGCGCGCAAGGAGGCAAGCCATGAGCATACGCATAGCCGTAACCATGCGTGGTGCCATGCGGGCACTTGCCAGTCAGGGTATTTTGGCCACAGACTGTCACGCCCAGCTTAAAACCATTTTGCTGCAAAAGCTTGGCCCAGAGCATGCAGCCCTGCTGGCCGAGCCGCAACACGATACCGAAGCCAATACCGTTGACTGGTATGCTGAGGGTCAAGGGGCCGCCATTCCCTTCAAAGACCTTTCTGATGACGAAGCCAACGCTGTACGCGCAAAGGCTGCGGCCCTGGCAAAGGGTGTGGCTCACCTGTCAGACCAGCTTACTGCCGACGCCCAGGCCCGGCAGGCCCTTTCAGGGCAACTGTTGCGCCTGGCTTTGCAGCACCCGACTGACGACGACATATGGTCGGTAAACGGGCAGCCAGTGCTTATCAACTGGGGTTTTGCGCCCGGCAGTGCCGGGGCTTTGCCTCAGGATTTGACACGCCTTGGTGCAGCAGCACCTCCACCGCCGCCCCCCCCTGCAGTACCCGTTGCCTTGCCTGTGGCACCAGCGGCTGGCGGCTGCCTGCCCTGGCTTTTGCCCTTGTTGCTGCTTTTGCTTCTGCTCTGGCTCTTGGGTGCGGCTTTGGGCCTTCTACCCTCGCCCATTCCCTCAGGCTGCATGCCGGTGGACCGCCAGAAACTCGCCGCCGAAGAACAGCGCGCAGCCGCCCTTGACGATGAACTGGCCCTTTTATGGAAGCAGCTTCAAGAGCGCGCAGCCATGTGCAAGCCCCCAAAACCGGTTATTCCTCCTGTTGAAGAAAAGAAGCCGGAACCTGTTGACCCCCAGCCAGAACCGGAAATGGTTGAGCCATTTCTTGGTGAAACTCCGGTAGAGCCTCCTCAGCCCGAAAAGCCCAAGGAAGAGCCCAAGCAGAAAAAGCCCGAGCCCAAACCAAAGGATCCGCCCAAGGTGCCTGAAAAGCCCAAGAAAAAGGACGAGAACCTGACCATTCCTGAAGACGCGGCCAAAAAGAAAGATCTGACGTTTCTCGAGGGTTGCTGGACCAGCGAAACGGGCCTCTTTTCACATCCGTCCAATGAGCCAATCATTGCGGAATACTGCTTTGACAAAAAAGGCAGTGGCCGCCGTTTTGTGCGTGAGCGCAACGGCCAGGTGTGCAGTGGCCCGGCGTCTGCCCGTTTTCAGGGCAACAAGCTCAACTTTGATTCAGGCCAGGCCAAGTGCCCCAAGGGCCGTTCCTACGTTCCCCAGAAGGTGGAATGCACCGGCAGTGAAAATACCACACAGTGCAAGGGCAGAGAACAAGGTGGAAGCAAAAATAAGTGGGATGCCCGCTTCAGAAGGAAATAAGCATGAATGTCATACCCCGCTATCTTTCTCCTGTGAGCATTATTCCTGGTGGCTGCCCGCAGTTTCTGGACTTTTCGCTGCCAGAGGATGCCATCCGGCGCATACGGCGCTATTTTCGTGAAGAAAAAAAGAATCAGGGCGATCCTGACGGGCGCTACACGCACTATTTGCGTTGCCTTACAGAGGGCGAGAATGGCTTTATTGACCAGTTGACGGGGCAGCCTTGCGATGAGGACTATAGCGTCGAAGCCCGCCGTGCCATTGGTGCATGGGAGGGCCACTGGCTGCCCATTCCTTTTTTGCGCACCCTTGACCAGTCATGGCCCGACGGCGGCAAGCGCTTTGAATATGGCCCCTCAAACTGGGCGCGAGCGCGGGTTATGCAGTCAGAGCGCCACCCCGACCAACTGCGTATTGTGCTGGCCTTTGACACCAATGTGGAGCAACGCCCAAGCGAAGGCGAACACTACCATGCGCTTTCCCCGCAGGATGTGGCAGCCCACGGGCACTTCATGCTGGCGCATCTTGTGCGCGACAACTCATGGTTTCTCAATGCCGCGTGGGTAAATGAGTGGCTGAGCGGCATTTTTGATGTCTTTAGGCAGTCGCAGCACCGGGGCCGCGGTTCCTGGAAGGATGACACCCCTTATGTGCTGGAGCATCTGGCCAACTACCTCACCTGGCTTGATGTTGTGCGCATGGCTCTCAACGACCTGGCGGCACAGATTATCAACCCAGACCGCGATACCCCTGTGGACGTGGACCTTGTGCTGGATATTGGCAACTCCCGCACCACGGGCATACTGGTTGAAACGCTGCCGCAACGCGTAACCAACCTCAACGACAGTTATTTGCTGGAACTGCGCGACCTGAGCCAGCCGGAGAATATCTACTCAGACCCCTTCGAAACCCGTGTGGAATTTGTGGATGCGGCATTTGGTAATGATGCGCTCTCCCGCCGCTCCGGCAGGCAGACACCTGCCTTTGCCTGGCCCTCTGCGGTACGCATCGGGCCAGAAGCGGCACGTCTGGCCACTCAGGCCGTGTGCGCCGAGGGCACAACAGGCATGTCCAGCCCCAAACGCTATTTGTGGGATGAACGCCCCTGGCAGCAAAGCTGGCGCTACAACACGGGCGGCAAGGCTGAACCTATGGTCAGCCGTGGCCTTTTCCCCCGGCAGCTCAACCCGCTGGGCACGCCCCTTGCCTGCTTTGACGATCCGCTGTTCAAAAAAAGTCCAGCCCTGCAAAAACAGCAGGCCGAACCCATTTTTGAATCCCTGTTTACGCGTTCATCACTCATGCATTTCATGCTTGGTGAAATTCTTACCCAGGCCCTTGTGACCATAAATTCCCCGGCAACCCGCGCACGCCGTGAATTGCCCAACTTGCCGCGCCGCCTGCGCAGGCTCATTTTCACCGTGCCCACGGCCATGCCAGTGGCTGAAAAACGTATCTTCCGGCGCTGGGTTGTCTGGGCTGTGCGTGTAGTCTGGAATGCCCTTGGCTGGAACCAATGGTACACGCCAAAGGCATTGGTACGCGGCCAAAGCGGTGACTACCGCCAAAGCCCGCAGGTGCGCTGCGACTGGGACGAAGCCAGCTGCTCGCAACTGGTGCTGCTCTATAATGAACTGGCCGTGAAACAGCACGGCGACGCCCACCACCTTTTCCGCCTTTTGGGCAAGCCCCGTGCCTCCTGCCAGGGACGTCCCTGCGTGCGCATGGCCTCCATTGACATTGGCGGCGGCACCACAGACCTGTCCATTGCTACCTACGAACTGGCCAGTGGCGAAGGTGATACCGCCCGCATTGTTCCCCATACTGAGTTTAGAGACGGCTTCAATATCGCGGGCGACGAAGTTCTGCGTGAGGTCGTGGCCAACCACGTGATTCCGGCCATTGGGCAGGCGCTTCTACAGCAGGGCCTGGCCGAACCCCGCGCCCTTCTGGGGCAGCTTTTTGGGCGCGACTCCATCGGTATGTCGCAAGAAGACCGTAATACACGGGTGCGTCTGGTTCGGCAGATTGCCGTGCCCGTCGCCCTTGGCCTTTTGGCCGCCTGCGAAAACCCCGACATGCGCCACGCAAACTACACCTGCGCCTTACGAGACTTTTTTGAGCCTGACCCTCTGGGTGCGGCAGATGACGGACAGGATGCAGGCAAAAGTGCTGCCGAAACAACGGGGTTTGAACCAGCATCCCTTGCGCCGCGTCCGCAGTCTGCCATTATCAAGTCCGTGGAAAATATGGTGCGCAGGGGTGCCCCCCTCATTCAAAACTTTAACATTCTGGATGTGCCCGTCACGGTCAGCCCCGCTGCCGTTGATGTGACCATACGCTCTACCCTCGGCCCCACGTTGTCGTCACTGTGCGAAGTGGTGCACATGTACGACTGTGACGTGCTGTTGCTGACGGGCCGCCCCAGCTCCTGGAACGGCGTTGTGGCCTCGGTTCTCGCCAAGCTGCCTGTGCCGCCAGACAGGATAATCCCCATGCGCAGCTATCATGCCGGATCGTGGTATCCCTTTGCTGATGCCCAGGGCCGTATTACCGACCCCAAAACCACGGTGGTTGTAGGGGCCATTCTTTGCGCCCTGGCCGACGGGCACCTTGAGGGCTTTTCTTTTGATTCTGGTGCCTTGCACCTTACGTCAACGGCCCGTTATATTGGTGAGATGGATATCAACAGCCAGCTCAAGAAGCCCAAGGTCTGGTTTGCCGTTGATGTGGACAGCAAAGAAGGCACCGAACAGATGCGCC
>JAQVZK010000138.1 GCA_028708195.1 Desulfovibrio sp. | reverse complement strand
CAATTGAAATCTCTAAACGATTTCCAAGTGTAGCGTTAATCCCTAGGGCATCTACTCTATTGGTTGTAGAAATTGTAACCTCGCCTCGCAGTGGGAATTCAATCTCATCAAGCCGCTCAACAGCCCCTTTGACGACGAAATGGATGACATTGGCCAGTCCTTTGTGGACAGGCTGGACAGTTTTCATGATCTGCGCGGCCTTGACCAGATGCGCCAGCAAGGCACAGCCCTTCGTCGGCTGGCCAACCTCTGCGGGCAACTGCGCTTTCAGATACGCTGGACCCAAGCCCCACGTATTCCTGCCACCTCGGTTCTTGGGCACATGTTTATTGTGGCCAGCTTTGCCTATTTTTTCAGCCTGTCTGTAAACGCCTGCCACGCCAGAGCCAACAACAATTTCTTTTGCGGGCTTTTTCATGACCTGCCAGAAGTTCTCACCCGCGATATCATCTCACCGGTCAAGCGGTCTGTGGCTGATCTGCCCAAGATCATCAAGGAATATGAAGAAAAAGAGCTTGAGCGGCGCATTTTTGCCCCTTTGCGTCAGCAGGGCTTTACTTCGCTGGTTGAGCGCATATCTTACTACCTCGGCCTTGAGGTGCAGTCAGAGTTTCAGGAATGCATTTGCCGCAACGGCAAAGCCGAAAAAGTGTCCGGCTTTGACGCTCTGCAGAGCGAGTGCAACCACGACAGCCTTGACCCCAAGGATGGACGCCTGATCAAGGATTGCGACAACCTCGCGGCCTTTCTTGAAGCCCACAGCTCCATCCGCAACGGCGTTTCTTCGCCGCACCTTCTGGAGGCCCGAGTTCGGCTGCTGACTTTTTTGCGCCAAAGCCCCTTAACCTGCCTCAAACTTGACGCCCTGCTGGCGGATTTTGACTAGATCATGCCGATTGTCACATACTTTTTTACTGCCTCACAGTCCCCCGCCCGGGGGGTTGCGCCCCTTGGCTTTGCGCCCTCTGGCAGGTGTGCCCTGCTTGCCCTGTTTTTTGCGCTGGCCCTCTTGCTTGTGCCCAGTCAGGAGGCTTCAGCCCTTACCGCCGCCAAAAATCTTTCGCTCTATGCACGAGATATGGAGTTTTTTTATAAAGAAAAGCGGGCTGAAACCCTGCCGGGCATTCTACGCACATTTGACGCGCAGAACGTCCTTTATGACCGGCAAAAGCAACTCACGCTGGCCGCATTTCTTGCCGAGGCGCTCAAGTCGGAGCCAACAGCCCGTGAGACCCTGCTCTCACAGGCGCCCACACTGAGCAGGGACGGCAAACGCACCCTGGCCTGGGCTGTGCATCTGGCCCAGCTCACAGACGAGGCCGCCCTCATGAACCAGTTGCTGGACCAGCGCGATGCCGTGCTTTTGCAGCAAATACGCCTGAACCCCACGCCCCTGCTGCAATGGGACATCACTAGCGAAAAAACCGTGCTTCAAATGTATTGGGCCGCGTATACAGCTTCAGGCAATATTGCCTATCTGGACGCCATCATCGACGCGGCCCTGCACTACGCGGACCTCAACTCAAGTGGACGGCAAAATGATCCGTCTTTTCCTGTAAGCCAGACCGCCGCAGCCTCGCTTTACGAGATGAGCCCGCGCCACGAGACGGTGCAAAACCGGGTGGAGCAAAAGCTCAAAGGCCTTTCTGGCCCCCGGGCGGAGACGTTACTTACCATTTTGCGCAAATAGCCGCCCTGGCGCGTCCTTTTTGCCAAGTACCAGAGGAAACCCTTTTTCAAAAGGGTCCCTCCCCCACAAAGTATATCTTCCCCACAAAGTCTTTCCCTCTCCCAAGACAGGGTCGTCACGAAATGAATCTCCTGGTTATATCAAGGAGAATGAACCTTTTATGCAGGGAGTGTACTCTTATGGTACTCGACCGGAATAAAAGGCGAAGTTCACCGCAGAAATGCCAGGAAAGGCGCTCCTGACGATATTGCCTAGTGGGCGGCGCCCCAGTTTTCACCCACGCCCCAATCAACAACCAGAGGCACGGAAAGGGGCTCGTTGCCCGGCATTACCGCGCCCATCAGTTCGGCGACGCGTTTGCCCACGGTCTGGGCCTCGGCCATGGGCACTTCCATCAGCAGTTCGTCGTGCACCTGGAGCAGCAGGCGCGCCTTGCAGTCGTGCAATTGCGCGTCTTTGGCCACAGCCAGCATGGCCAGCTTGATGATATCGGCGGCGGAGCCCTGAATGACCGTATTTATGGCCTGACGACGGGCCAGCGCGTAGGCCTGTCCATTGGGCGAATGGATGTCGGGCAAAAGGCGCCGGCGTCCGCCGAGGGTGCTGACAAAGCCCTGCCGTTTGGCCGTGGCTTCGATGGACTCATAAAACTCTTTGAGCCCAGTGAGGCGAGAAAAGTACCGGGCAATGAATTCCTTGGCCTCATTGGTGGAAATTTTCAGTTCCTGGGCCAGCTTTTGGGCTCCCATGCCGTAGATAAGGCCAAAGTTGATGGTCTTTGCATTGCGGCGCTGGTCTGGGCTCACTTCGGCCGAGGGCAGATCATACACCACGGCGGCCGTGCGGGCGTGAATATCCTCACCATTGCGAAAGGCCTCAAGCAGGGCCTCGTCTTGCGACATGTGGGCCAACACGCGCAGTTCCACCTGAGAATAGTCGGCAGACACAAGGGCGTTTTCCGGCCCGGCAATGAAGCAGGAGCGCATACGCTTGCCAAGTTCGCCCCGCACGGGAATATTCTGCAAATTCGGGTTGCTGGACGAAAGTCGGCCTGTGGCTGTGGCTTTCTGGTTGAAGGTGGTGTGGACGCGGCCCTGGCTGTCCACAAGGCGCGGCAGCGGGTCAAGATAGGTGGAGCGCATTTTTTCGAGCTTGCGGAACTGAAGGATGCTGTCCACAACAGGATGACGGCCCGCCAGCTTTTCTAGGGTTTCCTGGCTGGTGGAGGCCTGCCCGCCCTTGGTTTTGCGTGGTGAAGGCAGGTCAAGCGTGCTGAAAAGCACGTCGCCAAGCTGCTGCGCCGAGCGGATATTGAACTCTTTGCCTGCGGCGGCGTAGACTTCGGCCGTCAGCGTATCCAACTGGGACTGCACGTCCACAAGAAAGGATTCAAATGCCACAGCGTCAATGGCTATGCCCCGCCCTTCCATCTCTGCCAGCACAGGCGTCAGGGGCAGTTCGAGCTTTTTATACAGTTCAAGCAGATCATCTTCTTGCATGCGGGCCTCAAGCACCGCCGCCATGCGCACGGCAAGCTGCGCGGGGCCGGGGCCGTCGGCACGCAGGGGCCCGCCCCAATGCACTGCCAGACGCGGCCAGCCGTAGTCACTTTCTTCAGGATTGATAAGGTAGGCGGCCAGCCCAAGATCCATAAAGAAATCTGGAGATTTTATCCGCAAAAGCCCATGCCAGCAGGGGGCGGCAGACAGCAGGCTCTTGATATCGGGTGTGACGATGCGCCGGGCGTCGGCGGCCCAGCGGCACAGATCGTCCACGCTGCCTGTCCAGCAGATGTCCTCACCGTCGGCCACAGCGGCATGAGGGGCAGCCCCCGTGCCTCTGGGCCAGACAAGCGCCACGTCACGCCCCCGGCAATCCGGCAGATTTGCCACTGCACCCACCTGCGGAGCCGCCTTTTCTTCGGCCACATCAAGAAGACTCATCTGCGCGCGCGCGCCTCGGGGGGGCTGGGGCTGCACCCCGTGCTGCGGGGAAGCTGAAGACGCCGCTTGCGCGCCGTCACGGGCGGGATCGCGGGTATCAGGGCGCGGGCTGTCAGTTTGGGCGTGGGCTTTTGGCCCGTCTTTGGCCCTGGCTGACTGCCCAGAAAGCTGCATCCGCTCAAGAGAAGCCATTTCACGGCGCAGGGCATGAAGCTCAAACTCTTCGGCCAGGGCCGCACAACGCGCAGCGTCGATGGGGCGCACCAGCAAGTCATCCATCTCAAGGCCCGTGCAAACGTCCAGCGAGAGTGTTGTCAGCTTGCGCCAGGTAAACATTTCGTCCAGATGGCTGCGCAGTTTGTCCTGAAGTTTGGGCGGCAGCAAAACAAAATGGTCGCGGATATCCTCAAGGCTTGGGCAAATCTCAAAAATCTTGGCGGCGGTTTTGGGGCCGATGCCCGGCACACCGGGGATATTGTCGCTGGTGTCGCCCACAAGCGCCTGCACGTCGGGCCACTGGGCCGGGGTCAGACCGCTTTGTTCGGTGAACTGGGCGGAAGTAAGCAGTTTTTCGTCCTTGAAGGCGGGGTCCCACATGTAGACATTGGGGCCAAGGCACTGTTTGAGGTCCTTGTCGCCACTGACAATAACCACCGGGCGCTCCTTTGACAGGCGCGCAGCCAGGGAGGCTATGCAGTCGTCGGCCTCGCAGCCGTCTGAAACTTCGAGGCTCATGCCAAGGGCGGTGACCATACGCGCGATGGGTTCCATCTGGCGGATCAGATCTTCCGGGGTGGCCTCACGGTTGGCCTTGTACAGGGGAAAAATATCATGTCTGAAGTTTTTGCCCTTGCCGTCCTTGACGAAAAGAAAATACTGCGGCTGTTCCTCACGTAAAATTCGCAGGAGCACGCGGGTCACCACTACCAGGGCATTGGTGGGAAACCCGTCAGAGCGCTGCATGTTTCTGTTGGCGAAAAAACCCCGGTAAATAAACGCTGAGCCATCCATCAAAAAGACAGGTTCGGCGGCAAGATCAAGGCGATTCTTTAAAGACATGACAAACCGTGGGTTGAAGGTGGAAGCCTGTGCACATATGGCGCATATGGCTCTTGCGAATAAATTTGGCTATGCGTATACTATAGTGATGGAAACAAGTCCGCAAGTGACAGCTTCTGTACAGGGATCGCTTCTACGCGTGAGCGTGGGGGGCAGCTGGAACATGGATACAGCCTGGCCCCCTGAAGCAGCAACCTCCATTGAAGCGCTGAAAAATCAAAATATCAAGCAACTTTGTCTTGAAAGCGATACGCTTGAGACCTGGGACAGTAGCCTCCTGGTCTTTCTTGTTCAGTTGACCAAGGAAGCCAATGAGCGCCAGATACCCCTGGAAAACAAGCTGCCAGAGGGTCTTGAGCGTCTTCTCAAGCTGGCTTTTGCCGTGCCTGCAAAAGCAGGTTCTGACCGCAAAACAGAAAAACTCAATTTTGTGCAACAGGTGGGACAGGCAGCCATTGCCCTGCCCCCACGTATGGCCGATTTTTTAAATTTTGTGGGTGATGTAACCCTGGGGCTGGGCCGCCTGATGGTGGGCCGCTCACAGATGCGCCCGCAAGACCTGCTGGGCGCCATGCACGAATGCGGTGTGCAGGCTCTGCCCATCATTTCAATAACCAGCATGCTTTTTGGCCTTATTCTGGCCTTTGTTGGTGCTGTGCAGCTTACCCAGTTTGGCGCGCAGATATATGTGGCAGGGCTTGTGGGCATAGGCATGCTGCGCGTTATGGGCGCTGTTATGGTGGGTGTTGTCATGGCTGGCCGGGTTGGCGCGGCCTATGCCGCCCTTATCGGCACCATGCAGGTCAATGAAGAAGTGGATGCCCTGGCCACCCTTGGCATCTCGCCCATTGATTTTCTTGTTCTGCCGCGCGTGGTGGCCCTGACGGCCATGATCCCCTTGCTGACGCTCTATGCCGACCTTATGGGCGTTGTGGGCGGCTACATCGTGGGTACGACCATGCTGAGCATCAGCCCTATGGAATACGTCAACGCCACCATGCAGATGGTGCCTTACAAGCATGTATTTATCGGTCTTACCTACGGTACTGTTTTTGGCGTTATCATCGCCATAACAGGTTGCTACCAGGGTATGCGCTGCGGGCGTAGCGCCCAAGCCGTGGGCCTGGCTACCACCACAGCCGTGGTGCACGCCATTGTGGGCATTATTGTGGCCACAGCGGTGATAACTGTCATCTGCAATGTGCTGGACATCTAAAATGGCCGACCACAACATGATGCCCTCCCAATCCGTTGCCTCAGGCGAAACGTCCCAGAACCTGCCGGCTGCCAAACCGGAAGGAAACGTGCAGGCAGGCCAGTCCGAGCAGCAGGACTTGCGCATCAGCGTAAACCAGTTGCAAGTGGGATATGGTTCTTACGTTCTCATGCACGATGTGGCATTTGACGTGTACGCCGGGGATATTTTTTTCATAACCGGCGGATCGGGCTGCGGCAAAAGCACGCTCCTTCGGGTGCTCATGGGGCTTAAACCCCCACAATCTGGCGCAGTTTTTTATGGTCAAACCGACTTCTGGGGCAGCAATGAAGACCAGCGCCGCAAACTGGTGCGTGAGACTGGCGTGCTTTTTCAAAGCGGCGCACTGTGGAGTTCAATGACCCTGGCGGAAAACGTGGGCCTGCCTCTGCAACAGTATACGGACCTCAACGATGAAGCCATACGGGAACAGTCCAAGCTCAAGCTGGCCCTGGCTGGCCTTGCAGGTTTTG
>JAQVZK010000137.1 GCA_028708195.1 Desulfovibrio sp. | reverse complement strand
CCTACAAAGGACTGAGCGGCTCCACGCGCCTGTGGTACTGGACGTTCTTTGTAGGCGCGTGTGCATGCGAAAAGGGAGCCGCTGGCACCCACGGCCAGCGCCCAGAACAGCATGGAGCCGGGCTGTCCGGCCCAAAACGCCGTCAGGCGATAAAAGACCGGCAGGATGCGGTCTGTATAGCTGGCCACATACTGCACCTGAAAATCGTGCCAGAAAAGGGCGTGCAGCAGAATGGCAGAAGAAAGCAGCAGCGTGCCGCTGATGACTATATGGGCTTTTTCAACAATTCGCAGGGAGTCTTCGCGTCCTTGCCACAATTGCAGCAGGGCCAGGCCGCCGCCGCCCAGAGATGCGAGCAGCGCCAACAGAAGGAGGGCAAAGGCAAAAACGTACATGGGACTCCTTTTACAGGGCCTTGAGGCCGTGGTGCGGGGCCGCGCGCCGCCTTATGCGGAAGGGCTGCCCCCATGCGCAGAAAGTCCGGCAAGGTGCCGGGCCAGGGAACTGGTAGAGTGACGTTACAGGCGACGCCATTGCCATTTGTAAGGCTTTTGCGTCGTCTTGGGTATTTTTATGTTCGCGGCACGCCCGGTATTATGCGTAACCACTCAAATTTATTGCGCCCTCCATTGAGGCGCAGGCGCAGCTTCAGCCTTTCCCGCAGGCCTGCGGGAAACAGCACTGCTACTTCTTTGCGCCTTGAGCGCCGAAGTGGGCGTTGTAACTCTGCTCTGCAAGCTGGTGTCAGCTCTGGCGGTTTTCTTTTTCGTACTTGGAAGGGCATTTGGTCATGAGCGTTTTGGCCACAAAACTGCCCTGGGCGTCCATGCCGCCTTCAACAATAACTTCCGCGCCAGCTTTGAAGGTGTCGGGCACGGTACCGCTGAAACGCACGGCGATGGTTTGGCTGGCATTGTCCTTGTCTTCAAGCAGAAAGTTTACGCCCGATCCTGCCGAAGCCTTTTCAATGCCTTCAGGCGCAACTGTGCCGAAAAGCCGGGCAGAGGTCAGTTTGTCGGGGGTGGCGGCTCTGGCTTCAGAAACATTCAGAAAGTAGACGCTGTTTTCCGAAAAGCCAGAATAAGCCAGGTAGCCAACGCCGCCAAGAAAAAGCAGCAGGGCCACTATATAGATGCTGGTGTTTTTTTTGCGGGGCATGAGTACCTCATTCCTGCGGTATGCGCGGTTGATCACAAAGCGGAATCACGCCGTGGCTGGCGTATCCCGCAAGCGAGCCGTTGCCCGTGACGTGTGGGCTCATATGCGCGTCTGTACAAAAAACAACCTAGACCATTTCTACCACGCTGACAAGATGAGAATAATTATCGTTAGAAGGCCCAAGCAGGGTGCAGCGCGGATTTTGTGATTCAGACACAAAGGGCGTCGCGTGCTGTTTCCCATCATAAAACTAGGCAAGTGATTAATTATTTGAATAAATTCTGCGGTGGGGGCAAATCCGGCAGGGTCAAAATCGCGAGAGCGGCAGTCGTCAGCATAAAAATTTACGCAGATTTTGGCAGAAAAAACTTTTTTTACGCGGCCTTTGACGGGGCTATTTCTGTGGATTTGACGCTCGCTGCAGGCGGAGCTTGCGTGTGGAGAGGGGCGCTACGCGAAAATCAGCCAAGCGCGCAGTGCGCACACGCCGAAATCTGCCAATTTTTCTGGCAACCAGAGCGTTTTCGCCTCGCGGTTCCTGTCCGCCGCCCGGCACAATGCCTTAAAAACCCTGTTTCTTCCGTCCTATCCGCATAATGGCACGCCTTGTGCTTCGTGGTGGTGTAGCTTGAACCATCTCACGCCAAGGAGAAACCATGAAACATATTTTTTTCCCCGCCCTGCTTGTCTGCCTCCTGCTGACGGCAACAGCGGCCCCCGTTTGCGCGGACGATGCCAGGCCCGAACTTCGCCTGAAAAACCAAACTCCTTACACGCTGTTTAAAATCAGTGTTCTCAGCAAATCCGGCGGGGCTTTCAGCAACGAGCTCACCTTTGTTCCAGACAGTCTGAGCACCTTTTCGCTTGACGGGCTGGCTGTCGTCACCTCCATCAAGCTCAGCACCGGCTTTGGCCTTATGGAATTTACCGGGCTGGACTTGAGCAACGTGGGCGGCATTGAGGGCACGCTGTCTTTCAACGACGAGGGCAAGCCAGTACTTTCTCTTGGCGTTCAAAAGGCAGTTAGCGGCGATGCTGGCGGAGGAGCCTCTGAGCGCGCCGGTACCAACGGGGAAATCCAGGTCGAAGCTGGCCCCATATGGAACAATGACCACGCCCAGGAGCGCTGCCCCGAAGTGCTCGCCGAGTGGATGGAAACCACCGGGCAAAAGGCCGAGTGGAAAGGGCACTGGATGACCACCGTTGAGGGAGAAATGAGCGTGTGCGTTCTGAACGTGCAAGGCGCAAAAAAAGAAATGGCCGCTCCCCAGAGAGCAGAAAATAAAAAAGCCGCCCCTGCAGGCGCTGCAAACAGCATTGTGGGCACCTACAAGCCTCTGCTTGCCAAGGACGATTCCGGCGGGGTTGCCATTGACGAACTGCTGGCGGCCAAAACCCTGGCCAATGTGCGGGTTCTGGCCGGGCTGCCCCCTGCCAAGGGCATGAGCGAAGATTCCCTGGTTCTGGAACTGAAGGTACGCTTTGCCGACCAGACGTGGCTGGCCCAGGTTTACCCCCCGGTAAAGTTCGGGACCTTTGGCGGAATTGATGAAAACACCACTGCTCCCGGCAAGATGTACTTTACCACCTATGCTGACGGGCAGGCCAGGCACAAGGTTGTTGAGGCCCTGCGCGGCATGGCGTGGCGTCCGTGGTTCATCCAGACCATGAGCGGCAAGATTCTGAAGTTTGAAAAAGGCAGCAAACTGTTTGAAAAGGCCGACAATGAAGAAGCCGTGTGGGCCGAAGTGCTGGCGGATTTTGACGCCATTGGCAACACTCCCACAGAAGTTTCTTGCCTGCTTCTTGACGCAAATAATTTTGAGACAGCCAATGCTGGACATACGCTTGAAGTGCCCACCCTTACCTTTAAGGCTGGCAATGCGGAAAACATGCGGCTGGACTACTTCCGCGACGGGTCTATGTTCGTGCAAATAACACGCAAATATCACGCAAATAACACGCGCATACCAATGCAGATGTCCGGGGCGGGGGCGTGGTCCCCGCCCGACAGCTTGGCCTTCCCGTATAGTTCTGGATTTGCAAAGGGCACAGAGACAGCGCTTGCGGGTATTGGCAAAAATCTGTCAGCGTATGGCAGGGTGTTCAACAGAAATTACGTTGAAGGTTTAAATGTGCTGAAAGCCCAGCGGCCCAGCCCCACAGCACCTTGAACCGCATCGCCATGCGTCAGCTGCAGGACAAACTCAATTTTTTGGAGAAAATATGCAGAAGCACTTTTCTTTCCACTGGCGTATTTTTACGGCGGCACTGGTGCTTGCCCTGTTCACAGGCGCACTGGTGCTTGTCAGCAGTTCCGAAGCCGCAGGAGCCAGCCGGGTTACATGGTCATTAAAGGAAAGCAAGATAGTAAAGGTTAACAACGTCAGCATGTTGAGACTTGTTATCTATTTCAATAACAAGAGTTCAGATGAAAAAATTGTTTCGCAGTTGTATGACAAGGAGATTCTTATCTCGGGAAATGTTGAATGGTATTCAAAAATCGGAGAAAGCTCCTTCAAGGAGGGCAGCAGGGCATTTAAATACACACACAGATCAAAAATTGTGAACAAGGTTGATATATGGCCAGGAAGGAGGACAACTCTTTACTTTGATATTCCCATTGATAAACTTGCAAATATAAACAGCTCAAAGTCACGCTACCCGATATTATATAAAATAACAAATTTAAAAATACATTCTGTTTTTACAAAGTACAGAACATCAAGCATTTAATAGCGGACAAACCAAACCGGAGTGTGGCATGAAAAAATTTCTTTCCCTGTGTTGTTTCTGCCTGCTGGTGGCCCTGAGCGTGCCCGCGCTGGCGGCTCCGGTGCTGCATTTGAAGGGCGATGCCGTGGTGATGGATGAGAACGGCAAAGCGACAGTGTTGCCCGACGGTGTTTTTTCCGTTCAAGACGTGCAGGGCGCAGATTTGCGTTTTCTGGCCACAGGCTCTGACGGCAAGGATTCGTTCGGTATTGAGCCCGGCCTGTACCTTTTTGACAAAGCTGGCAAAATGGTCGGCTTTGCTCCCACTGACGCGGCGGAATTCTGCTCCGAAGTGCGCCTTTCGCCCAAGGGAGACATTCTCGCTATGGACAGCGGCACGTCGCTTGTGCGTGCATGGGTTTTCTTCAGTTATCCGGCTTTGAAGCCCCTGGGTAACGTGGGCTACTATATGGTGTCGGAAAAACCCGCCCTTATCTGGAACGGCGATGCGGGGGTGCTTTTTTCAACCATAAACGAGCAAACTTCTGGCCGCTCCTGCGTTTATGACCCTTGCGGCGCTGTATCCGTCGAGTATCACGACTTCAGCGATGGCAGGACGACGGTGCTTATGGCGGGCACCCCGAAGTGCGACTATACCCTTTCAGGTTTTGACGCCGCAAAGGGGCTGGTTTCGGTTGAAAAGCTCTGCCTGCCCTCGGTCGAAGCGTGGAAGCAGCTTCCTGAAAAAGGACTTGCAGAAATTGTGACCGTACCCCTGAAGGCCCGGTAAGCAACAAAACACGGTCGCGCCACAACACGTCCTTTTTACCTTGGGCGCGGGTATGGCGTATGCCTCTCTCGCACGCACAAAGGATGGTTTGGATCCGCGCTAATGGCGAACTGCACATTATTTTTTGTATGTAATCTGGTCTCTTGCAAAAAATAAATTCACAAACCCCGCTGCCTGTAGGATAAAATCCTGGAAGCGCATTCAGTGTTCACGCAAGACAACACACCAGACGTATAAACGCGGTTTAACCGTAACGGAGTATCATATGAAAAAATTTCTTTCCCTGTGTTGTTTCTGCCTGCTTGTGGCCCTGAGCGTGCCCGCGCTGGCGGCTCCGACGCTGCATTTGAAGGGCAATACAGTGGTGATGGAAAATAACGGCAAAAAAACAGATCTGCCCGGCGACACGTTTGTGCCGCAGGACGTGCAGGGCGCAGACTTGCGTTTTGTGGCCATAAGCCCTGACAACAAGGATTCGTTCAGCATTGAACCCGGCCTGTATCTTTTTGATAAAGCCGGCAAGACGGTAGCCTTTATACCCTCTGAAGATGCGGAAATGTGCTCTGAAGTGCGCTTTTCGCCCAAGGGGGACATTCTCGCGATGGACGTAGGCGCATCGCTTGTACGTTCGTGGTTTTTTTTCAGTTATCCGGCCTTGAAGCCTATGGGCGAGGTGTCCTACTATCTGGCGTCAGAAAACCCCGCCCTTATCTGGAACGGCGATGCGGGGGTGCTTTTTTCAGCTATGAATGCAGAAGTGCAAGGCCGCGTCTGCGGTTATGACCCCTGCGTCGCGGTGTCTGTGGAGTATCATGACTTCAGCAATGGCAAGACAGAGGTTCTCATGGCTGGCACCCCTGAATGCAACTATACCCTTGCAGATTTTGACCCTGCAAAGGAGCTGGTTTCGATTGAAAAGCTCTGCCTGGCTTCGGGCGCGGCGTGGGAGCAGTTTCCTGAAGACGTGCCCACCCAAACTGTCACCGTGCCTCTGAAGACCAGGTAAAACGCCAAAATACGGCCCGCGCCAACCTGTTTTTCCGTTGGCGCGGGCACTGGCTCATGCCTCTTTTTTCGCAGAAACGGGAGAAAGATGGTTTGAATCCGCACCCATAGTGAGATAGCATCCTTTGCGAGACTGCTTCGGAGGGCATATGGAAATCCAGGTCAGCCAGACAGGCAAGGCGCATATCATCAAACTTTCTGGACGGTGGGACACCTTCTCGTCCGCCGCCTTTGAGCAAACCTGTGCAGAACTGGTCCATGAGGGCATGCGCCATGTGGTCATCGACACGGCCAATGTGGACTATGTCAGCTCCTTCGGGCTGCGCAGCCTGCTTAATCTGGGCAAAATGCTCGAACCCCTGCACGGGGCCGTGCACATAAGCGGCCTGCAGCCGCAGGTGCGAAAAATATTCGTGGGCAGCGGCTTCAGCAGCCTCTTTCCCGAATATCCCGATGTGGGCACCGCCATGCAGGCTTTCGGAACAGGCAGTTGAGCCGGCCAGGTATTCCCCTGCGCTACCGCCTCGCAGTACGACAGACTGTGCCCATACTGGCCGGCCTTGTGGGCGTGCTGCTTTTTCTCATCACTATGGGGTACTTGCACGCCCGCGAACAGATTGTCGACACGGCCCGGCTGCAAGTGGCCCAGCTTGTGGGCAGCATCGCCCGTCAGGACGATTACAGCCGTCGCTGGCTTGAACGCGGCATGCAATCAGTGGCCCGGCTTGCGGCTACCTTTCCCGATCTTTCTCCCCGTCAGCGCCTGAAGTTGGACAAGCGCATGGTGGGCATCATTTCTGACGAGCGTGGCAAGCAGATCGTAGAAATATGCCTGC
>JAQVZK010000136.1 GCA_028708195.1 Desulfovibrio sp. | reverse complement strand
TTCCTCGTGAGGTTACAGCTTATTTCTTTCTGTCGCGCACATAGTCGGCCATGCTGAACATGACCTTGCGCTCTGACTTGTCGGGCAGGCTGTTGAGGGCATGCCTTGCCGCGTCAAGAAAAATATCGGCCTGACGGCGTACGGCCACGTCAAAACCTGCCTCGCGTATGCGCAGGGCAATGGTTTCGGCGTCTGCCTCGGTCATGCTCAGGCTGGTAAAGGCCGCGTCAAAATTATTGCGCTCAGCCTCGTTCAGGCTGTCGCGGTAGAGGCGCAGGGGCGGGGTCAGCTTGCCCTCGCGCACGTCGCCGCCAGTGGGCTTGCCCGTCACGCTTTCGGGGGCAAAGTCCAGCGCGTCGTCCACCATTTGAAAGGCCATGCCCAGATTTTCGCCATAGGCTGCGGCGGCGGACACGGTTTTGTCGTCAGCGCCTGCTGCCAGCGCGCCCATCTCACAGGCGGCGCGGATAAGCCATGCCGTTTTGCCGCGCACCATTTCTTCATACTCGGCGGCGCTGGTATCCACACGCCCTTGAGCCGCGATTTCAAGAATTTCGCCCGCCGCCGTGCGGCTTGTGGCCTCGGAAAAACAGTGCGAAAGGCGCGTATCGCCCCTTTGGGCCACAAGAGCGTTGGCACCTGCCAGCAGGGCATCGCCCGCCAGGATGACGCTGGACACGTTGTAGAGCGTATGGGCCGCAGGCTTGCCACGGCGGCTCACGGCATTATCGAGCACATCGTCGTGCAGCAGGGTGGCTGCGTGCAGCATCTCAAGGGTGATGGCCAGGTTCAGAATATCGTCATTGCCGTTTCCCAGCAATCGTGCCGTAAGCACGGTGAGCATGGGCCGCAGACGCTTGCCGCCCGCCTCGAAGATGTGGCGCGTCACCGGGCGCACCGGTTCTGGCAACGTGTCCACGGCCTTGTACAGAGCGCGGTTGATGGCGGGCAGTTCCAGGGCAAAGCGTGCTTTGAGTTGAATCATTTCGCTACTCAGATAAGGTTAAGGGCGGGCAGCACCTGCGCCAATGCGCGCAGAGCACCGGGAAAGTCTTTTTCTTCCCTGGCGCGTGGCCCTACCTTGTTGGACACGCTGCGAATTTCGACACAGGGAATGCCCTGGCGTGCGCAGGCGTAGGCAACGGCAAAGCCTTCCATATTTTCCAGATCGGCCTTATAGCGGCCACGCAAATCTGCGGCGCGGGCAAAACTGGCGCTGACGCCCGCAACCGTGAGGGAGCGGCAGTCTGTCAGGGCGTCTTGAGCGCATTTGGCACCAAAGGCGGCCAGAGCTTCCACGCCTGACAGCGCCAGACGGTCGCGCACGGGCTCGCCGCGGGGGGGCTGCCACTGCGGAAAGCCAAAAGCCCCGGCAGTGACGCTTTGCCCGTCGTGCAGGCCGTATTCGGGCCAGATTTCTTCCCGCACCGCGCAGAGCGAAAGCAGGGGGTTGGCCTCAAGGTCAAAAGCCCCCGCAAGGCCTGCGTTGAGCACGGCACGTATGGGCGTTCCTTCAGCTTCTGCGCGGCTCAGCACATGGCCGAGGGCCAGAGCCGCATTGATGGGGCCAACGCCCGTGATGCAACACAAGGCGTTGCCTGCCTTGAGCCGCAGCGGCCAGATCTGCATTTCGGGCCAGCCTGCCGCGCCGGATACAGTGGATGCGCCAGCAGCGCCGGATACGCCAGACACCGCGGACACAGCAGGCGCGTCACCTCCGCCGGATTTTGCGCCCGTTTCGATGGGCGGCGCAAAGTCCGGCAAAAGACCCGCCAGTTCGGGGCCCGTAGCAACGCAGACAAGCAGGCTCACGCGGCTTACAGCCTCCAGTAATCTATGCCCGCACCGCTCATGGCGGCAGGGTCAAAGAAGCTTTTTACGTCCAGCACCACAGCCTTGTCGGGCTGGGCAAAGAGCGTCTTGATGGCTTCGGGCGTCAGTGTCTTATAGGCGTTGTGCCCCACAGTCAGGATGATGGCGTCCAGATTGCGCAGTTCTTCCTGCGGCAGCAGTATCTGGCCGTATTCGTGCATGGCTTCGGCAGGATCAGCTTCGGCATCGCTGACAAGCACCTTTACGCCGTAATCTTCAAGCTCGCGGATAACGTCCACCACGCGGGTATTGCGCAGGTCTGGCACGTTTTCCTTGAAGGTGAAGCCGAAGATGCCCACCCGGGCCCCGCTGATGACACGGCCGCTCTTGATCAGACGCTTGACCACGCATTCGGCCACGAACTTGCCCATATAGTCGTTGATGCGGCGGCCAGCCAGAATGACCTCGGGGTGAAAGCCCAGTTCCTCGGCCTTGTAGGTGAGATAGTAGGGATCCACGCCGATGCAGTGCCCGCCCACAAGGCCGGGACGGAAGGGCAAAAAGTTCCACTTGCTGCCCGCAGCTTCAAGCACCTCAAGGGTATCAATGCCGAGGCGGCCAAAAATGATGGCAAGCTCGTTCATAAGGGCGATATTGAGGTCGCGCTGGGTGTTTTCTATCACCTTGGCGGCCTCGGCCACCTTGATGCTGGAGGCGCGGTGAATGCCCGCCGTGACGACAGCGCCGTAGATCTGCACCAAGAGATCGGCGGTGGGTTCGTCCGAACCGGAAACGATCTTGGTGATGGTTTCAAGAGTGTGCACCTTGTCGCCGGGATTGATGCGCTCCGGCGAGTAGCCGACGGTGAAGTCCTTGCCGAACGTAAGGCCGGACTCGCGCTCAAGGATGGGCACGCAGATTTCTTCGGTCAGGCCGGGGTAGACCGTGGATTCATACACAACCACGCAGCCCTTGCTCATGTGCTGACCAACGGTCTTGCTGGCCCCCACCACAGGGGTGAGGTCGGGGGAGCGGTGGTCGTCAATGGGTGTGGGCACGGCCACAATGATGACCGCGGCTTCCTTGAGGTCGGCAGGGTCGCAGGTATAGCGCACGTCGGCGGCTTGCAGCTTGACATCGTCCACTTCGCGGGTGCGGTCGTGCCCGTCCTGAAGTTCCTTGATGCGCGGGGCGCTGATGTCAAATCCCATCACCTTCATGTGGCGCGAAAGAGCAACGGCCAGGGGCAGGCCCACATAGCCGAGGCCGACGACGGCCAGCGTTTTCTTGCCTTGTTGCAGAGCCTCGAATGTCACCATAATTTCATCCCTTTACAAAACAGACTTTTTTCGTCACCAAGAAAGTATGGACTTTAATATTGAACTCTTTTTTCGCGCCCTGGGTCTTGCCATTGTGCTTGAGGGGCTGTGCTGGACGCTGTTTCCCGGCGGCATGCGCCGCGCACTGCTGAGTCTTTTGCCCTTGCCTGAAAACCAGTTGCGCGTAGTTGGTCTGACGGTGTTGGTCGTGGGCCTGCTGGTCGTCTGGCTTGCTTCGCGCTAGAGACTGTCGCTAACTAGTTTTTTCAACTGCTGCGTTAAAAGGTCATTTTTTCTTGCCCTTGGCGCAAAATCATTTATTTAGACGCAGCCCCCTGGAGCATTTTGACATCAGCAGTGTAAGAACACCCGCTTGTGAAAACGGCGCACCGCACGTTTTCGCGGTCTTGCGGCGTGACCACAGGCCGCGCTGAAAACTATCGCGCCTTTTCACCCACATGCAGGCAGACAATGCCCGATGTCAGCTTTTGGTACCATGCCTTGGAAAAACCCGCCCTGCGCAGTTCTTTTTCCAGCTCAATGGCTGAAGGGAAGGCGCGGATGGTGTCGGCAAGGTAGCCGTAGGCCGCGGGGTCCTTGGAAAACAGGCGGCCAACCCGGGGCAGAAGCACATTCAGGTAAACGTTGTAAAGCCCGCCCCAGATACGCTCCCGCCCGGAGCCAAATTCAAGAATGCAGGCCCGACCGCCCGGGCGCAAAACGCGCAGCATTTCGGCAAAGGCCGCCTCACGCGGAATAATGTTGCGAATGCCAAAAGCTATGGTCAGGCAGTCCACCGATGCATCGGGCAGGGGCAGGCGCTTGGCATCGGCCGCCACTGGCAGAATGCAGCGGACGTTGTCGCCCTTGAGCTTGCGGTTGCCCCGCACCAGCATGGGCGGGCAAAAATCCAGCGCAGGCACAAGGGCCGTAGGGTGCTGGCGGCGGATGGCCAGGGAAACGTCCAAGGTGCCCGCGGCCAGATCCAGAACCACGCCCGTATCGCCCAGACGCACGTTACGGGCCAGCACCTTGCGCCAGTATTGGTCAAGGCCCAGGCTGAGAACGCGGTTCAGCAAATCGTAAAAACGCACAATGCGGCCAAACATGCCAGCCACAGCCGCGTCATGCGCAGGCCGGGGAGCCGGTTGTGGCGCAACAGCCGGGTCTTGCCCGCCGTTTTGCCCGGAGTGCCGAGAAGAATCCACTTATTTGTCCTTGTTAGCCGGGTCCGCATCAACGCCAATGGCTGCGCATACCACCCGGTAGACCGAGGGAAAAACCTCGGCAAAGTTGCCGGGGGAAACCGTGCGCGTCTCAATGAATTTGGCGGTCAGTTCCTTGGCTACCTGCAGGGCTTCCTTGCGATCCTTGTCCATACGGTCCTCATGCTTTTTTGTTGCCGCTGCAACCGCCGTTGGCGAAAGATGTGCGGCACCTGCCTGATGGCCGGAAATAAAACCCGTCCGTCGGGGAATGGCCTTGACCCACAGTGGGCATTGCCTGAACGGGAAATGAACGGAAACTCAAGCCCCCGCCCCTTTTTTATATCTGCTTAGGGGAACGCGCCCCTTTGTTTCGCATGTTCAGCATGCGGCATGCCTTTGGCCACATCTTCTGCATACCTCTGGGCATCCCTTCAGGCATGGCCTCTGCCTGCCTTCTGGCCGGGGCGCGTAAAAACGGGCTGTGGCAACAGAAAACGCCATGCCGTCGGGCTTCGGCTTCAAGCGGAAACCACGTGGCATGGGTTGGCGGGCTGATGCCTTCATGCGTTCGAAATCGCGCAACATCATATGCGTTCCGCTTTCACTTGGCAAGCGCGGACGCCCTGTCTGGCAGGGGGGCGGCGGGCAGCGTAGCCAGCGGAAGATATAGAGCTATTCGTTTTCCAGCAGGCGGCCAATCTCTTCGCGCAGAATGCGGGCCGCTGCGGCTGCCGCTGCTTTTTCAACCCTGTCATTGAACCGGGGTTCAAGTTCGTCCAGCCTTTCTTCAACGGAATCCAGCCTGGCGGCAGTCCCACGCATTGACAGGTTGACCGCGTGCAGGCGCTCGTCGAGCAGGTTTTCCAGCAGAACGGGGTCTTCTTTTTTTTCTGCCTGCGTGTTGTCCCTGGCCTCTTGCATGGCTGACTGAACCGCCTCGTCCGCTGCCTGACGTGCCGCGCTGGCGGCTGCTTCAGCGGCAGCGGTTGTGGCTGCGTCTGCAATAAGCTCCAAAAGACGCTGGTGCAGGGGGTGGTCAGGTGTAAAAAGGTCTTCAGGTGACGGTGTGCTTTCGGGCCTGCCTGCCTGCAGTTCTGCGGCGGCGCTGGCTACGGCCTGCGCCGCGTTCTGGGCTGTGTGCAGGGCCTGGGCAGCGGTTTGCGCCACGCTATCGTGGGCGGAGTGTGTCGCGGCAAGGGTTTCGTCCAGCGCGGCCTGGGCCTGTAGCGCGGTGGCGCGGGCCTCATCGGCCTCGTTGCGGGCTTGCTCTGCCTCTGCCCTGGCATCGGCCACGGCGGACTCCAGCGCGGACACGCGCGCGTCTGCCTGCTGCAACTGCTCCGCGTACTGGTCAAGGCGTTGCACAAGGGCTGTCATATCCTGATGAGAAATCTGGTCTGCGCTGCCTGCCGGGACGCTGCCTGCCGGGACGCTGCTGGGGGCACTGGCGGCCAAGGCTGTGGCCGCAAGAGCGCTGCCCGCCTGATCGAGCATTTTGTCCAGATCAACGGGTGCAGGGGCGCTGCCCGCCTGATCGAGCATTCTGTCCAGATCATCGGGCGTAAGGGCGACATTACCCGCCAGAGCATCGTCCAGATCCGCAGCGAAGGATGGGGGCGCGGTCTGCGGCTGGTCTGCAGCGGGAGCCGCCGCATGCGCGGCCAGGATGTCTTCAAGGGGCTGCTGGCCCGCGTCTGCTTGAGGTGCAGCCGTGCTGGCCTGCAGACCCCGTTCTTCAGCGTCGGCCGCTGCCAGAAGGGCATCGAGGTCAAATTCAAGTTTTTCGGCGTTGTGTTCCGGGTCGGCTGCTGCTGGCTGGTCTGCAGCGCTGTCGCCCGCAGATGCGGGTTCTGTCTGGTTGACGGAGGCCAGCAACATCTCCAGGTCAGCGGCGAGGTCTGCAGTCAGATTCCCATCTTCTGAGGCTGTTGGCTCGGGGTCGGGCATGGTGAAGGGATCGTTGGCTGCATCCGCCACGGTTTGCCCGTGCTCGGCATCAACCGCAGCGGCTGGCGCCTGGGCAGGTTCCTGACTGGCGGTGGGTTCCGTTTGCGTCTGGATTGCGCCGTGATCTGCGACATGGCCTGCGTCAGAATCTGCGACATGGTCGGGTTGATCAGTCAGAATGGACTGCAGAAGGACATCCAGGTCGTTATTAAACTCCTGAGTCGGGGCGGCCT
>JAQVZK010000135.1 GCA_028708195.1 Desulfovibrio sp. | reverse complement strand
GGCAAAGGCGCTGTTGGTGGCCACTTCGTACGAGAGGCTCCAGTATCCTTTGATTTTGAAATCAATGGCGCTGGCTGCGGTTGCTCCGCCAAGAGTGATTGCGGCTGCCAAAATCAGGGGGGAAAGCTTTCGCATTGGCATTCTCCATGCAGTAGTGCAGATACGGTTAATCTACTTTCAGGTTGCCTCTGCACTAGCAGCGGTCAGCCCTGCTCAGACACTTCATGCTTTCTTATTTTCTGTGTGCAGCATACAGCAGAGGCGCGCATTGCTAGAAATCAGAATTGCCAATGGTGAAGATAATGAAACGTTATTCGTTATAAAAACTGTATATAATATACACGTTATGATTGTTTTAAAACGTATGGGCCGGCAGGCATAAATGATTGACAATTGGCTTCATCTGCCACAGCATCAGTGAATTAAGACAAAATTGTATAGCAAAGATCGGTAAACGCATGAATATAGATCATTTGAAGACGTTTCACAGAATTGCCGAAATCGGCAATTTTACTCAAGCGGCCCGTGATCTTTTTTTGACGCAACCTGCGGTAAGCATGCAGGTGCAAAGTCTTGAAAATACTCTTGGCGTACCTTTGTTCGACCGTTCGCGCCGCAAGGTTAATCTTACAAGCGAGGGGCGTGTTCTCTACGAATACACACAGCGTATTTTCAGCCTTGTGGGGCAGATGCAGGACGAATTTCAAAGTCTGAGCAGCCTAAATACTGGTCGTCTGGTGCTGGGCGCCTCGGCAGTCATGAGCGCCTTTTACCTGCCAAATTATATGGTGTTGTTTCATCAGCGGTACCCCGGTGTGACTCTGGATCTGGCGGTGCACAACTCACACATCATTGCCGAAAAAGTATATAAGGGCCAGTTGGAAATCGGTTTCTGCGGATCGTCTCCATCACATCCAAACCTTCGAACACATTTTTTGCACCGCGAACCTCTTATTGTGGTGGCCGGAAAAAAATCCGAGCTGGCGAAAATCGAGCGCCCCATCAGCGCCGATGAACTGTTGGGGCATCCTTTCATCTTGCGGGAGCAGGGCACGCGAGTGACTAACAAGGTACATGAATGGTTTAAAAATCATGCAAAAAGCCCGGAGCGGCCTTCGTTTATGACCGTGGACAATATGGAAGTGGCCAAGCAGCTTGTGATCAACGGGCTTGGCATAACGGCTCTGCCCAAGTATGCCGCAGCTCTTGAACTGGCAGCGGGGCAACTGACCCAGTTACGGCTGCAATCCTTTGACCTGCATGTGAACTATTCGTTGGTATATATGGAAGGCCAGCGTCTTAGCCGTACGGTAAGCCACTTCCTTTCCTTGCTCTTTGAACTTGGGGTGCCCTTGCCTGAAGATATTCTGGCCCGTCTGCATTAGGCAGTGCCTCGATTTTTGCCCGGCAAGGCCCATAAAATTGAAAGCGCCCCACATTGGGGCGCTTTCTTTGGCAATGGCTTCTGTTAGAGGGTGTGTGAAAAATCAGATTACATAGCCTCGAGAATATACATTCTCAAGCTGGTCTGCTCTAATCGCTGATATTACGCGCCTCGGGTGAAAAATACACGTAGGGGTTGCCGTCAGGGTCGAGCTTGGGCTTGTCGGCTTCCGATACCTTGGAACGCTCGAATTGCAGGGCGGCGTCGCCGATCACGCGGATGGCCTCGGTACGTTCCTTGACGCCATCGCTGCTCAGCAGGAGCTTGCCGTTTTTGTCCTTGCCCTTGTAGGAAGTGAACCAGGTCTGGAGGATTTCGGTCACGCCGGGAAACATCTCGTTCAACTGCTTCACGCTGCGTACTTTTTCAAAGGGCGAACCGATGGCGGCCATGATAACCTTGCTGTCTTCCTCGCCACCGTCTTTCAAGGTCAGCACGCCCAGGGGGCGGGCTTTGATAACATTGCCTCTGGGCACGGCGTCGCCCAAAACAATAACATCAAGCGGATCACCGTCGCCGCCAAGTTCCTTGGCAAGCACAGTGCGGGGCACAAAGCCGTAATTGCCGGGGTAGGGCAGGTACTGCACGTAGCGGGGCTGGCCGTTTTTCTGTTCAAGGACCATAAGGCCTGTCTTGTGATCGACTTCATATTTGGCCGTTGTTCCTGCAGGAATTTCAACCACCACATTGACGGTGCCGTCTTGATTGTGGGTGGTGTAGTCAGCAAGAAAGTTTTTTTCACCTTTAAGCACGGACTGCTGGGCACGAACCCCAACAGCTTCGCCAAAGGCTGCCAGAGGCATGGAAAGAAGGCACAAGACAAACAAAATGATATACTTTTTCATGGTATTACGCTCCTGAATGGTGTTGCCGGTTAGCCATGCCTGGCCTTAGGAGGGATCGTCATTGTAGGCGGCTTTTTCAGGAGCCGGAACACCCTTGCCGGACTTGTCCGCGGATTTGCTTTCAGGTTTGGCTGCTTCCTTGGCTTGCCCGCCAGCAGCCTCACCGGACGGCAGGGCGTCCAGAGAAATGTGCTGGTACTGGGGTATGGCGAAGTGCGGCGGTTTGACGCCGGGGATCAGAAGAATATGCGCATTCTTTTTGGTATCGGCGTCTTCGTAGCGCATTTCAGGGCTTTTGCGCAGGGGGGCGCTGATGTAATCGGGGGCATAACCAAGCAGATAGGCAGCGCCCTTGCACCAGGGCTGATCGCCCGGATCAATGGTTTCCTGCATCAGCACAAAGGCATTGAGCAGTTGTTCGGGGGTGCGGTCGATATTGCGTTTGGAGTACCGACCAGATTTGTTGTTGACCAGCCAGCAATTGTTTTTGCGGTCGTTGATGATTTCGCCGCTTATTCGGGCAGGGCCGCCAGCGGTGCCGGAAACATGCCCATAGTTTTCAGTGGTGCCGGGCTTGCGCTGGGATTTGTCTTCCGGGCGGAAAAAGCCCTTGGGATACGTGCGGCCATAAGGGTGGGGCGCTTCTTCAATAAGGGCCACGCCTCCTTCAGGGGTGATTACAAAGTTGTACACAGGCCTTTTGACGTCAAGCACGGCGTGAGCCTTCTTTGTGGCTACCTGAAGATAGGGGTTAAGCAGGACATTGTGTTCTTTATCCGCTTCATAATGTTTGATGTAGGAAGGTCTGTTGGCGATGCCGTAAAGAGCGTCGAGATTTTCAGCAGCCAGGGCCGCGCCTTCCAGGGCGAAGAGCGTGCCAAAGATAACAGCAAGATATTTTTTCATGATATTGCTCCGGGGTTGCCCCTTACTGCGGCTTGTTAAGCAGTACGCGCACTTTGGAACCTATCCACTTGTGCACGTCCTTCATTGCAAGTTTTTCTCCCAGCTGTGCATAGAGGGCCTGCATCAGCTTTTCACCGGCCTTATGGGCTTCTATTTGCTTGGTGAAGTCGCCGTCGTAGCCGAATGAAAAATCATAAACAAAGGGGGCTCCGCCCTCGGTACGCGACCACGCTTCCATTGAAACGGAAAGGGGTTTGTCAAGACCAGACAGTTCCATCTGGCCGGGGCGGCAGCGCACGCCATAGGCCACATAGGCCGTCAACTTGGTGTCGGCGGGCAGGCCGAGCTTAAGCAGTTCGGGCACATAAGCGCCAAAGTCTGCCAGGTTCATCTGTCCGAGTTCCCCGCGTGTCAGAGAAAAATTCACGGCCTTGTCTACATAGCTTACAAGCTGGCCGCCCTTGCCAATACCTATGTTGTCTTCAGCATTACTGCTGCTTTTTACGCCCTTGGCTTCCAACCTGGTTGCAAGAACCTTGCTGAATGAACCGTTTATGCCCTTTACCGAAACGCGCAGCGGGCTTGCGGGGTAGCCGCGCTGATAGTTTGTGGTGACGCGAATGAGGAATCCCTTTTGCCACAGGGCAAAATCAGGAGTGTCAAAATAGGTTTTGATAGTTGGGGCCAAAGCGAAAGGATCTTTTTTCTTTTCTGTCATGCGGATATTCAGCTTGGCGGCTACATCCTTTGCCTGACCCCATATCTCTTTGAATGCCTTGGTTACATCGGCATTCACTTTTCCCGGGTCCACAAGAAACTTGTATTCCCGCCCGGTAATTTCTTTCACCTGCCCTTTCCATTGCGACAGGTTTTGCTGGTACACTTCGGCGGCTTTGGCCGGGATTCCCGCCAGCAGGCCGAACAGCAACAATAGACCAAGTACTTTGCGCATAAACCCTCCGTTTTAGCTTGCCGCGCCAATGCGCGCATTGCTACCAAAGCCTGCTGTCAAAGCCCATAAGCGGCATGACATACTGCGTCCACAAAATGAGCATTCCTACGCAGGCGGCCAGTTGGAAGATGCCGAACTTGAATGATTCCCAACTGGTGTACTGATTTGTGAGGTAGCTGATGTTAGCAGGCTTGGAGTTGAAATAAAGCACGTAAACCTGGTTGATAAGAAAGGCCATTGGCAAACAAAAGCCTATGACATCCCATCCGAATTTTTTGGCGACGCTTATGATGATGGGAAAAAGTACGATGGTTCTGGCTGTCTTGCTTTCGCTTACAAGGGTAGTGAGGGCAAAAAGCGAAGCCAGCAGAGCGAATACCGCCACTTTGGGCAGAGAGGCCGCGTCCCACGCGTCCAGGGAATAATGCATCCACAGGCCTACGATGTCGGTCTTGTCCATAAGCCCGCCAAGAACGTAGGCTCCCCAACTGAACATGAGCATGTGCCAGGGGATGTCGGCGTCGTTCCACTTGATGACGCCGATTCGCGGCAAATTGCACACCGCAGGCATAAGCACAGCTATGGCGCCCATAAGGGCTATGACCTCGGCCCGTATGCCGTGGTAGCGGTCAGTGCCCCAAAGCAGAAGAACAGTAAGAAAAACAATGCCAGCGCGAATTTCAGCAGATGAGATGGGGCCGAGCTTGAAAAGCTCCTGCCGCAGCCTGTCATGTCCCCCGGCAAGTTTGGGAGTGGAGTCTTCCTTGCGTATGGGGAATATCAGGCGTGTGCCCGTATACCAGGCAAAGGCGCACTGGATGATGGACAAAGGCAAAAGAGCCATGATCCAGTCACTGTAATAAACTTTGTAACCAGCGTTTTCGAGCAACTGCGCGGCAAGAAGGTTGGCTGCCGAGCCGGTGATGAAAGCTGAAGCGGAGACGTTGTTGGCCAGCAGGTTTTGCAGCACCATGTTGCGCCCCACATTATTGCGGTTTTCGCCGCCGGTGGAGCCATACATGGCGGATATGACCATGAACAGTGGAAGAAGCAGGGCTGTTTTTGCTGAAGTGGCGCTGATGAATGCGCCCAAAAGCAGGTTAAGGGCGATAAAACAGGCCAGAATGAGTGTAACACTATTGCCCATTGATAAAACCACATAAAGGCATATGCGCTTGGCAAGCCCGGTGACCACAAGGGCGCTGGCCATGATGAAGCTGGCGATATTAAGAATCATGACCGGTTCACCAAGCATGGCAAAGGCCGGGCGCATTTTCATAACGCCGGTGAGAATGGTTGCAACAATAATGAAAAATGAGGTCAGGTAATTGGGAATGGCCTCAGAAAGCCAGAGAATAAGCGATGAAACAAAGATACCTAGTGCCGCATAGCAGTGCTCGGGCGCAACCTTTGTTTGTTCTTCAAAAACCCCGATGGGGCCGCACCATTGCAGGTAAAAATAGAGAAAAGAGATGACGCCGAGCGGAAGACCTGCAAATTTGATGCGGTCCATCCAGACGCCACCTTTGAGATCAGGAAGCTTGTCAAGCGAATAATTCCTGATATCCAAAGGGTCAAAGGCCTTGGTGCTTGCTACTTGCGACACGTCGCCTCCTTGAGCTGGCTCCTTCCCAAAGGCCACGGGAGATGACCTTTGGGAAGGAGCTGAAACGTCGTCAGAAGTGAGGGGCCGACGACGGCTTCAGCAAATTACTCCATGCCGACAACGCGGCGTGCGGCCTTGAGGTAGTTGGTGTTGGGCATTGCAGCAATGCCAAGGGCTTCCACCGCTTTTTTCATGCCCGCGTAATCTTCGCTTTCGCAGCAGGCCGACTCAAGCAGGGCGCCGTTGAGCCACACCTGGGCGTACTCGCAAATGATGCCTTCCACCGTGAAGCCATAGCGCATTTTTTCAACGCTGACGGCTGCCATCTCCGGGTGTTTGCGCACCATTTCAATGAACTCGTCAATGCCGTACTGATCCTTGTCAAGGGGCATTTCCACCTTGAGGTGAGAAAGGATCACGGCCAGATCGGTTTTGGATACAGGGAATTGAAATTTGCCGCGGGGTTGAAAAATTTCATATCCTTCGGGTGTTTCGCCCACCTTGGTTTTGATATCCAGCAAGCCGTCGCGCACTTTGACGTTGGCTTCTGTGGTGTGCACTGACAGAAAGTATGTTTCAGCGGGCATTCTGCGGGCCTTGAATAGTACAGCACCGCAGCCCCACATGCTTTCTTTGACTTTTTCGATGATATCGTGACCGAAAACACGAAATTCTGCGCGGGGAACGATTTTTTCGGCTTCAGCCGCAGAAGTGGAAACGTTTTTAGGAAAGAAGTCAGCCATGAGAGTTCTCCTTAGGCTACCAGCGT
>JAQVZK010000134.1 GCA_028708195.1 Desulfovibrio sp. | reverse complement strand
TCCGAAACAGTAGTGCTCATTTAATTCTCCTTAAGCCAGGCCCAGCACGCGGCGGGCGTTTTCGTACATAACCTTGTGGCGGGCCTCTTCAGTCAGTTCAAAGGCTTCATATGCTTCCAGAGCGTCGGCCAGTTCCACAAAGGGATGGGCGCTGGCAAAAAGCACCTTGTCGGTAATAAGCTCATTCATGGACTGAATGTACACGTCCACCATTGGGGCGCGTTCATATTCAGAAATATCCATGTATACATTAGCGTTGCGCAAGCAGGTGTAAATAGCTTCGTTCACAAAGGGGTAGCCGCCGTGACTCATAATAAGCGTGAGTTCGGGAAAGTCACGGGCTACCTTGTCCACGTCGCGGGGGTCGGCGTATTCAAGAATGGCTCCGGGCACCTGCGGCGGCGGGGCCATAGTGATGAAGACCGGTAAACCCAGTTCGCAGCACTTGGCGTAGATTGGGTAAAAGCGGGCTTCAGAAGCGGGAATATGGGCGAGGTAGGGGTCAATGGCAATACCCTTCATGCCGTATGCAGAAGAGACGTGCTCGATCTCCCGCAGTGCTGCCATCTGCTTGTGCGGGTCAATACCCCAAAAGCCCACGAACCTGTCGGGGTAAGCCCGGCAAAATTCCAGAACACTCTGGTTGTTGGCTGGGAACCCGTAGGTCGTTTCGCAGTCGCGTCCGGTGATAACGCCAAGCTCAACGCCAAGACGGTCCAGGTCGGTTACGATGTCTTCCAGTGGTTGCGGCTTGCGCTTGTCAAAGCCAATGGCCTTGCAAGCCGCCTTGAACATGGTGCTGTTTTTGATGCCGTTAATGATTTCCGGTGTGTTAGGACGGAAGCGAAAGTCTATGACCTTCATGCTCAGATCTCCTGGACTGTCTGAAATGTTGAAGGGCGTGCTTTCCGGCCCGAGCGTCCACGTGATTCGGCCTGCGCGTGGGGCATGCCGGACGCACCTGTCAACGGTGTGGAATGTGATGTTTTTCTCATCGTCTCCTCTCTGCCTGAACGGTTACGAAAAGGCTGGGCAGTATGCACGGACCTGACCCACCTTGTGATTTTTAGTGCATTGCATGATGCGTGCCAGAGGTTGAGGGCTGGTTGCGTAGAGTTTTTTAATAAATATTAAGTATATTCAGCATTTTGTGTCGCTAAATTGAGTGGCGTTCAGGCGGGTGAAGAGGCTGTGTCGCAAATTTGCAGCTAGCAGTAACGATTATTTGTGGGGGCAGTTATGCCGCTTGTGAAAAGGGAATCATACTGTGTGAGCAGCGGGTTGTGGCAAAACGGCAAGACGCAAAAATCGTGCATGATGCAAATTTGCGTCGCATAAATGAACGCTTTTATCAAAAAATCTTACTAAGTGGTGCAAATTTGCGTCTATTGTGAAAACCAGCGCAGAGGCTTTTGGGGTAAAAAAGAATTTATTTTAAAAAGTTTAAATATATAAGTCTGTTAAAAATTGTGGCATGGCCCATGCAGATAAGAGGCAAACAACGAGGATTGCCCCCTTACCAAGGCGTTCTCCGCGCGGCAGTATACACGCATTCCCGCGCGCCATTATATTCATATTATTTCAGGAGTAACGTGATGAGCATGACCACTTGCGAATGCCGGTCCCCGCAGGAACAGCGTCTGTTTGACAAGATTGAAGGCAAGGAAGACAAGTTCCGCAAGACCCATCCCCGCGTTTTCAGTCTGCTTGAGCGGTTTGAGGGCCAGAAGCCCCGCATTGATATTGAGCGTGCCCTGTATTTCACCCAGTCAATGGAAAAGACTGATGGGCAGCCTATTGAGCTGCGCTGGGCCAAGGCGCTCATGCACATCGCCGAGAACATGACCGTCTATGTGCAGGAAGACCAGTTGCTGCTTGGCCGCGCCGGTTGCGATGGCCGCTACGGCATCCTTTATCCCGAGCTTGACGGCGACTTTCTTGACATTGCCGTGCGCGACCTGCCCACCCGCAAAACGTCCCCGGCCACCATCACCCCTGAAGACGCCAAGCGAGTGGTGGAAGAAATCGCTCCTTACTGGAAAGGCAAGACCTACCATGAAGCCCTGAACGCGGCCCTGCCCGCCGAAGTGCACAAGCTTACCTATGAGGAGCCCGAAGGCTTGATTTCGCGCTTCATCGTCAACGAAACGTCTTCGTTCCGTTCGTCCATCCAGTGGGTGCACGATTTTGAAAAGATCCTCAAGCGCGGCTTCAACAGCATCAAGAAAGAAGCCGAAGACAAGCTGGCTGCTCTTGATCCTCTGAGCGCCAAAGACGACCGCGAAAAGCGTCCTTTCCTTGAAGCCGTTGTCATCGTGTGCGAGGCCATTGTGCTTTGGGCCAAGCGTCACGCCGTGCTCGCCCGCGAAATGGCTGAAAAAGAAACCAACCCCACGCGCAAGGCCGAACTGATCCGCATGGCTGAAAACGCCGAACACGTGCCTGGCGAACCCGCCCGCGACTTCTGGGAAGCCTGCCAGAGCCAGTGGTTCACCCAGATGTTCTCGCGCATTGAGCAGAAGACCGGCACCACCATCTCCAACGGCCGTATGGACCAGTACTTCTACCCCTACTACAAGCAGGACCGCGCCGCAGGCAAGATCACCGAAGCCCAGGCTCTGGAACTGCTGGAATGCATGTGGGTCGGCATGGCCGAGTTCATAGACATGTACATCTCCCCCACCGGCGGCGCTTTCAACGAAGGCTATGCCCACTGGGAAGCTGTGACCGTTGGCGGTCAGACCACAGACGGCCGTGACGCCAGCAATGACCTCACCTACCTGATCCTGAAGTCCAAGCGCGAATTCCCGCTGCACTACCCCGACCTTGCGGCCCGCATCCATTCCCGCGCGCCTGAGCGTTACCTTTGGGATGTGGCTGAAACCATCAAGTTCGGTTCCGGCTTCCCCAAGCTCATCAACGACGAAGAAATCGTGCCCCTGTATGTCTCCAAGGGTGCGACCTTTGAAGAAGCTCTGGACTACGCGGTTTCTGGCTGCACCGAAGCCCGCATGCCCAACCGAGATACCTACACCTCTGGCGGCGCGTATATCAACTTTGCCGCAGCCGTTGAAATGGTACTGCGCAATGGCCGCATGAAGAAATACGGCGATCAGAAGCTGGGCGCTGAAACGGGCGACCCCCGGAGCTTCAACACCTGGGATGAATTCTGGAATGCCTATGTGGAACAGCACATGCTCTTCCTCAAGACCGCCTTCACCCAGCAGTACATCATCAACAAACTGCGTGCGCAGCACTTTGCCCAGCCGATGGGCTCGGCCATGCACGACCTGTGCATGAAGCACTGCATTGACCTGCATCAGGAGCAGATCCCCGAAGGCATCAACCTGGGCTACTTTGAATATATGGGCCTCGGCACCGTGGTGGACTCCCTGGCAGCCGTGAAAAAACTGGTCTTTGAAGAAAAGAAGCTGACGATGGACAAGCTCATTGCTGCCATTGACGCCAACTTTGAAGGTTATGACGATGTGCGCGCCCTGCTGCGCTCGGCCCCCTGCTACGGCAACAATGACGAATACGCCGACTCCATTGGCCGCGAAATCGACAAGATTTCTGTGGAATACGGCAACAAGTACTCCATGAACGACCTTGGCATCCACAATGACGTGCGTTACGTGCCCTTCACCTCGCACGTGCCCTTCGGCAAGGTTGTCTCCGCCACGCCCAACGGCCGTACCGACAGCTTCCCCCTGTCCGACGGTTCCTCCGCTTCGCACGGTGCGGACGTCAACGGCCCCACGGCGGTTCTGCTCTCCAACAGCAGCACAAAGAATATGGGCATGCGCGACCGCGCCGCCCGCATGCTGAACATCAAGTTCACGCCCAAGTGCGTTGAAGGCGAGCAGGGCACAGAGAAGCTCGTGTCCTTTATCCGCACCTTCTGCGACCTCAAGCTCTGGCACGTGCAGTTCAACGTGGTCAACAAGGATACCCTCCTGGCCGCCCAGAAAGATCCGCAGAAGTACCGCAACCTTATCGTGCGTATCGCCGGCTACAGCGCCTACTTTGTGGACCTGTCGCCCGACCTGCAGAACGACCTCATCGCCCGTACCGAACACGACGTGATGTAGGGTACATACCGCTCACAGCGGGGGAGGGCCACGGCCCTTCCCCGCATTGCTGCATTGAGGCGGTGCGTGAGGTTTTTTACGCTTCAGGCTCAGAAAATGCTGTTTCAGGCGTTGGCATGGCCGCAATGCCCATATTCATGTTCATGCCATGATTATTTGTTGGCTGAAGCTGCTGGCGAATACATCAAGCTGGTTTTAATTGCCCGTAACGCAATGTATTACATGGAAATCGTCTTGCCAAAAAGAGTGCCTCTTTTTGCTCAGGCAGACTGTAAACCGCTACTGTTAGAGTATTTTTGCTTTTAGGATGCATGTTCGCAAAGGTAATCTGCTCTAGAAGACTTCGCAAAGGAAGGGAATATGTGCCTGGATGACAGCCAGCAGCAAGGCATGGTGTTTAATATTCAAAAGTATTCCGTACACGATGGGCCGGGCATACGGACCATTGTTTTCTTGAAGGGCTGTTCCCTTTCGTGCCAGTGGTGCAGCAACCCTGAATCGCAAAAGTCCTACCCGGAGCTTGCCTGCAATCATGGCCGTTGTATTGATATTTCCAAGTGTGGGCACTGTATCCCTGCCTGTCCGCACGGTTCCATCACTTGCGGATCTGACGACAAGCCTTATATAGACCGTAGCCACTGCGCTGGCTGTGACATGCCCTGTGCGGCGGTTTGTCCTGCTCAGGGTTTGCTGGTGTACGGCAAGAACCGCACTGTGGACGACGTACTGCGCGTTGTGGAGCAGGACATGGCCTTTTACGCGCGCTCCGGCGGTGGCCTGACCCTTTCAGGCGGCGAGCCCCTGTTGCAGGGGACATTTGCCCTGGCCCTTCTGCGTGAAGCCCGTGTGCGGCGCATCAAAACCGCCGTTGAAACCTGCGGCATGGTGCCCGCCGAAACCGTGCGTGAAGCCGCCCCTCATCTGAACCATGTGCTCTACGACATCAAACATATGGACAGTGCGGTGCATAAGGCGCATACAGGGTTGCCCAATGCGCGTATAGTTGAGAACTTTCGCATTCTGGCAGAGGAATTTCCTGGTCTGCCCATACTGGCCCGTACTCCTGTCGTTCCCGGATTCAACGACAACGAGGAGGCCATAGCGGCCATAGCCGAATGCATCAAGCCCTATACGCATGTCAAATATGAAATGCTGGCCTACCACCGGCTGGGCACCCAGAAGTACCACTTTCTTGCCCGAGAGATGCCTATGGGTGATGTGAGCCTTGATAAAGCCCTCATGGGCAGGCTGCAAAAGACTGCTCTGGACATTTTGGGCGAGCGAGTGCAAATTTCTGAGTGATTACAGAGCATTTTACCGGGTTAAAATATGGCCGATCGTTCACAGGAACTCCTCTCCAAGCATGTGGAGCGCATACTTGATGCCTTGCCTGAAGGCGTTTTTATCAGCGACGCCTCAGGCATAAGCCTGCGCGTCAACCGTATGTATGAGCAGTTGACTGGCCTCACGCAGGCGCAGGTACAGGGCAAGAACGTGCGTGGTCTGGTGGAAGAGGGGGTTTTTGACCACATCCTCAACCCTGAGATCGTGCGCACGGGCAGGCCCTCGACCCATGTGCAGCAGCTCAAGGACGGCAAAAAGCTTGTATTGACGGGTTTTCCCGTTTTCGACTCACGGGGCGAGCTTTGCCTTGTGGTCACCTTTGCGCGTGATATCACCCTCTTGGCACAGTTGCAGGACCAGGTGACAGGGCAGTGCAAGCTCATTGACCAGATCAACAATCAGCTGGCGTATATCAGTAATGAGGGCAACAAGGTACGCGAGCCCGTCTACGTCAGCCCGGCCATGCGCGAGGTGGTTTCGCTTTTGGGCCGCTTTGCCACCACGGACGCAACGGTACTCATTTTGGGCGAAACAGGCGCGGGTAAGGACGTTTTTGCCCGCTACACCCACGGCCTTTCGGAGCGGCGGGATAAAATTCTGCTCAAGGTTGACTGCGGCGGCATATCTGAAACGCTCACAGAATCGGAGCTGTTCGGCTATATGCCCGGCGCGTTCACCGGAGCCTCCAACAAGGGCAAGGCCGGGTACTTTGAAATTGCCGACGGCAGCACCATTTTTCTGGACGAAGTGGGTGAGCTGCCCCTCTCCATGCAGACACGCCTTTTGCGGGTGCTTCAGGACGGCGAGATCATGCGGGTGGGCGCGTCAAGCCCGCGTAAGGTAGACGTGCGCATCATCGCGGCCACCAACCGCGATCTGGCTGAAAGCGTAGAGGCGGGCACTTTTCGGCGCGACCTCTATTACCGCCTTAACGTGGCTACCGTGCGCATTCCTCCCCTGCGGGAGCGCAAGGAAGACGTGCGCATGCTGGCCGAGCATTTTCTTGAATATTATATCGCCAAGTACCACAAGGTCATGGCCTTTATGGACGTGACCCTGGACATGATGTCGGCCTATGCCTGGCCCGGCCACGTGCGTGAGTTGCAGAACC
>JAQVZK010000133.1 GCA_028708195.1 Desulfovibrio sp. | reverse complement strand
ACGTGTACCCCCAGCAACTATTTCCAGCGTGGCAGGGCCGGGTCCAAATCCAGATAGTTGGCCGGCAGTTGCAGGGGGGCGGCTGCGGCAAGAGCCTGGGCCACATCCTCCACGCTGCCCGTGCGGGGCAGATGGGGCACGTCCTGCAACGGACAAAGATCAAAGTCGTCCACAGGCAGCATGCTCATTACCGCCAATCCCTTCAGGGCAGCCTCAAGGGCAACGGTTGTGGAGTTGGAAGACCATACCACAACCCCCGGCACAAGCTCCTCGCCAATGGCCCCCAGAGCGACGCGCACTTCGGAGGCACGGCGCCCCAACAGGGCGCGCAGGCGCTCTTCTACCGGCAGGTAGGGGTGGGGTTTTACCACAATTTGCCAGCCGTCCAGAAGCCCGGCATGCAGCGCGCGGGCCAACAGAACCAGATGGGCTTCGGTTTCATCCCTGAAAAAACTGGTTACGGCCAGAAGACGCTTGGGCTGCGCCGATGCTGCTTCGCCACGGCCGGGCACGGCGGGCGCGGCGGGATCTTCACCGGGCACGGCGGGGCCTTCGGGCGTAACGGATGCCGTGGACTGCGGGACGGCGCCTGCGTTTTCAGCAAGGTAGAGGTAGCGCAGGGCTTCCACCTCACCGAGTCTTTGGGGCGGCATACCGGCCTGCAGCCACTGCTCGCAGGCAGACTGCCCGTTGCCGCGCACCACGTCGGGCTGAAAGGCGTCGCAGGGGGCCTCAAAGGTACGCGGGTCGTCAAAATAGCGAAAGTCCGAGGGCCTCACGGTTGAGTGCTGCGCCCCTATGACCGGGCCAGCCACGGGATCTGCGCAGGGCGTGGCCGCAGCCCCGGCCTCACGCATGGACACGGTGAGCATGCGCTCCCAGGGGCAGTTTTCCAGCGGAAAGAGCGTCCAGCGTTGCGGGCCTGCCGCGCCAGCGTAGACATCAAAGGCCTGTTGTTGCAGGCAGCGCTCAAGCCCCCGCCAGCCCCTGAAGGATTCTACCCAGTAGCTTTCAAGATAGGGCCAGAAGTTGAGGTGCGAGCCGGCGAACTGAAAGGCGGGCTGAACTGTGGACTCAAGGTTGCGGCTGCCGAGGCAAAGGCGCAGGTACCGCCACAGTGCGGCCCACAAATCGCGGTGGCGCAAAAATTCTTCAAGATAATGAAAGCTCGCGCCGTCCTTTGCTTCCTGACGAAAGCGGTCGCGCAGGGCCACGCACTGCGCAAGACTCAACTGCGGCGCGGGAAAACGGATAAAGAGCCAGCGCACCCAGGGCGCGCCATCTTTTTGGGCCGCAGCGTGAAGCACATCGTGCAGGCTCTCCCAGTAGCGGGAGCGAAAGCGCCCCTGGCCAGCGGCCTTCATGTCCACATTGGGAAAATAGGTGGCGATGGTGGCTGTTTGTATGGGCTCGCCCTGCCCTTGCACAGCCCCTTGCTCGGGCTTTTGTCCTTGCGCAAGCACAGGCGCGAAGGTCTTGCCCGCCTCGGGCGTTGCGGGCAGCTTACGGCGCACGGTCCACCACCAGTGCCCATACCGGGCCAAAGCCCGCAAAGGGGCCGGAGCCGCATTGTACAGGCGGCGCAGAAAAGACACTGGCGGCTCCAGAGGTGCAGGCACACCATGCTCTTCAGAAAAATCGCGGCCCGATGACGCGCACATGCCAGCCAGCACGTCACGCAGCATTTCGTCCCCGCCAAAGAGCCGCAGGGCCGAAAAATCTTCTTCATCCATATAGCGCTCAAGGGCGCGCAGTTTGTACACGGCGTACAGGCCGGGCGTCATTTTGGGGTGACGCTCATAGAGCAGCGAGCACCACCACATGGACAGGGGGTGCCCTGCGCGCAGGCCGTCCTGCACTTCTTTGCCGTCTTCTGCTGTCAGTCGGCCCAGATCGTAGGCCCAGGCAGCGTGCTCCGCCCGGATAATTTCAAGCTCTGCCCGCAAGCGGGCCAAAAGCGAGACGTGCCCCTTGGGGGCCTCCCACCCTTCCCAATGCACGACGGTTTGCCAGTTTTTTTCGCCAGCGGTGATCTGGCAGGACGTCAGGTCTGGCTGGCCGGGGCCCACAACCAGGATAAGTTCCTTCATAACGTCTGGCTCCCTGTGGGCTGCGCCATATCATCTTCGCCTTCCGGCGCGGCTCCGCCGATACCCGCGCTGCGTCCTGTACTCAGATCATTCAGGGCCGCCCATATGGACAGGCCGTACGGGGGATAAAGCACGCCTTTTTCAGTGATGATGCCGCTGATGTATTCTGCAGGCGTCACGTCAAAGGCAAAATTGTACACTGGCACATCCTCTGGGCAAAGGCGGGCTTCGCCCACATGGGTCACCTCGCGGTCGGGGCGCTGCTCAATGGGAATGCCCGTTCCGTCGGGTGTTGCCGGGTCTATGGTAGACAGGGGCGCTGCCACGTAAAAGGGAATGTGAAAATGCCTGGCCAGCAGGGCCACGCCAAAGGTGCCTATCTTGTTGGCCGTGTCGCCATTGGCGGCTATGCGGTCGGCCCCCACAACAACGCGCTGCACCAAGCCCTTGCTCATGAGCAGGGCGCAGGCATTGTCGCAAGCGACGGTTACGGGGATGTCGTCCCGCGCAAGCTCCCAGGCGGTAAGACGCGCGCCCTGAAGAAAAGGCCGGGTTTCGTCGGCGATAACGCTGATTTTTTTGCCCGCTTCGGCTGCGGCGCGTATGACGCCAAGGGCCGTGCCGTAGCCAGCCGTGGCCAGTGCGCCAGCATTGCAGTGCGTGAGCACGCAGTCGCCGTCATCAATGCAGGTTGCGCCGTGGCGGCCCAGGGTTTTGCAAATGGCCACGTCTTCGTCCTGCATGGTCTGGGCCTCATGCACAAAGGCCGTCAACAAGGCCTCCGCATCAGCATTGGCGCTACCTAACGACTTCCACTTCTTGCGCATGCGCTCAACACCCCAGCGCAGATTCACAGCCGTGGGCCTGGCAGAGGCTATGCGCTCCATGCCCAGTTCAAGCCTGGCGGCCCAGTCCACCCCTTGCGCATCCTTGAGGGCCAGCACACAGCCCCAGGCCGCCGTAACGCCAATGGCGGGCGCGCCGCGCACCACCATAGTCTGCAGGGCGCTGATCACGTCGTCCGCAGTGCGGCACACAAAGTCCGCTTCCCGCTCAGGCAGGAAGCGCTGGTCCAGCAGGTGCAGTGCAAGATTCTGATGGTCAAAACGGATGTGGTCGTCCATATTTCCTCCGGGCGGTGTGCTGTTGGTCATCCTACACCACCGGTGGGCGAAAGCAAAGAGCGCCTGGGGTGCCGGCCACGCGCGCAACCTCTTTTTAAACAAACTGACAATGCGAAAAAAAGCTCTTAATTGGCTGATGTTTCATACAGAAGCTTTACAAACCCGGTTTCTGCTGGCTATGCTGCACCACACTTATGAGGAACGCCTGTGGCGTTCGCTGCGCTTGCGCCTTTGGCGCTAAAAAGCGCGCTTTTATCAACCTTGCGCGGCCGAGCGACACTGAAAGCCGCCCGCCGCGCCGCCGCAAGGGCATTTTTGCCTTTGCCGGGACAAGCATATGCTCTGGGAGCAAGACAATGGAAGAGTTTTCACGCATTCGCCGCCTGCCCCCCTATGTTTTCGCTTTGGTGGGGGATCTCAAGATGCGGCTTCGTCGGCAGAATATCGACATCGTGGACTTCAGCATGGGCAATCCGGACATCCCCACGCCCGCACCCATTGTGGAAAAACTCGCAGAGGCAGCACTCAAGCCCATCAACCACCGCTACTCCCTCTCGCGCGGCATCCCCAATCTGCGCAAGGCCGTCTGTGACCGCTACAAGCGCCACTTTGATGTGGACCTTGACCCGGAAACCGAAGCCATTGTCACAATGGGTTCCAAAGAGGGCCTGGCCCACCTTTCGCTGGCCATGCTTGAGCCTGGCGACGTAGTGCTTGCGCCAGACCCCACCTACCCCATCCACAAGTACGCCCCCATCATTGCGGGCGCCGACGTGCGCAGCGTGCCCATCGGACCCGGACGGGATTTTTTTGAAGACCTTGAGACAGCGACCCGGCAGGCCTGGCCCAAGCCCAAGCTGCTTTTCCTCTGCTACCCCCACAACCCCACCACAGAAGTGACGGACCTCGCCTTCTTTGAAAGAATTGTGGAGTTCGCCAAGGAGAACAACATCTGGGTCATACACGACCTGGCCTATGCCGACCTTGTTTTTGACGGCTACAAAGCCCCGAGCTTTTTGCAGGCCAAGGGAGCCAAGGACGTAGGCGTGGAGTTTTACACCCTGTCCAAAAGCTACTCCATGCCCGGCTGGCGCGTGGGCTTTTGCATGGGCAACAAGCATCTCATCCACGCCCTTGGCCGCATCAAGAGCTACCTTGACTACGGCATTTTTCAGCCCGTGCAGATAGCCGCCACCGTGGCTCTCAACGGCCCGGAAGACTGCGTGAACAACATCGTTGACATCTACAGAGACAGACGCGACCGCCTTATCGACGGCCTCAACCGCATTGGCTGGGAAGTGCCCTCACCCAAAGCCACCATGTTTGCCTGGGCGCGCATCCCCGAAGCCTTCCGCAAGATGGGCTCGGTGGAGTTTTCCAAGCTGCTGCTTACCGAGGCCCATGTGGCCGTTTCGCCGGGGCTTGGCTTTGGTTCTTACGGTGACGAGTACGTACGCTTTGCCCTCATTGAAAATGAGCACCGCACGCGCCAGGCCATCAGCAACATACGCAAGCTGTTGTCGGGCACGCCGGACTAGGGGCTGTCTCTAAAGACTTCTTTTGTCCAACTGGCTGCGTCAAAAGGCCTTTTTTACTTGCCCTTGGCGCAAACAGGGCCGCGTGTCAGACAGTGATCAACCTGCGCTCCGGCGGACGGTTCGCCCCACAGGCGGCCCCTGCCGGAGCCAGTGTTTTTTTGCCCATCTGTCTTTTCGGGTATTGAGAGCTTTTGCCACATGACGTAAAAGGATAAAAACATGCGTAGGTCGGCCACGCCCGCCTCCGCCAAAACCGGTGCCTTATCAGTCGCGGCTTTGCTACCGGGCACTTTTGGAGAATTCATGACCAAAAACAGTGACAAACCACTGGTAGTAGGCCTGGCCGGATTCGGCACGGTGGGCGGCGGTCTGGTACGCCTGATCGAAGAAAATGCAGACCTTATCCGCCGTCGTTCAGGGCGCGACATCCAGATCAAAAAAGTGCTGGTTCGCAATGCCAAAAAAGCGCGCAACGTGCCCCTGCCCGAAGGGGCCGAGATGGTCACCAATCCCCGCGACCTCACGGACGACCCGGAAATTGACGTGCTTGTGGAACTCATTGGCGGCATCGACCACGCCCGTGACCTCATTGACCGCGCCCTTGACCAGGGCAAGCATATCGTCACTGCCAACAAGGCCCTGCTGGCCGAAGAAGGGCTTTCGCTCTTTCAAAAAGCCGACCGCAAAAAACGCATCCTGCGCTATGAAGCCAGCGTTGCCGGGGCTGTGCCCATTGTTGAAGCCCTCAAGGAAAGCCTCATGGGCAACCGCATTCAGTCTCTCATGGGTATTCTCAACGGCACAAGCAACTATATTCTGTCCGAGATGACCACCAACGGCCTGGATTTTGACGTGGCCCTCAAACAGGCCCAGCACCTGGGCTATGCCGAGGCTGATCCCACGCTCGACATCGACGGCCACGACGCGGCCCACAAGCTTATTTTGCTCATCCGCCTGGCATACGGTGTAAATTATCCCTATACGGCCCTTTCAGTGCGCGGCATTCGCGGCCTTTCTGCGCTGGACATCCGCCTGGCCCGCGAGTTCGGCTACCGCATCAAGCTCATCGGCCAGGTGCGTCAGGTGCCCTGCCCCGAAGAAAAAGCTGACGCCAAAGACTGTGGCGAAGGCCCGGTGCGCCTTGAAGCCGGGGTTTTTCCCGCCCTTGTCTTTCACAAATACCTGCTGGCGCGGGTGGGCGGCGCGTACAACGCCGTGCGCGTGGACGCTAACGCCTCTGGCCCGCTTTTCTTTCACGGGCGCGGCGCGGGCGATCTGCCCACCGCCGGAGCCGTACTGGCCGACCTTTTGGCCGTTGCCCGCGACGAACGCCCCAACAATACCGGCTTTGTGGGCAAAGAGCTGCCCAAGGCCGCCATTGTGCCGCCAGAAGAGTGGCGCTCGTGCTACTACGTGCGCGTTATGGTTACAGACGCTCCGGGCGTGCTGCGCGACCTTTCGGGCTGCATGGCCGCCGAGGGCATCAGCATGGCCCAGGTCATACAGAAATCTGATGAAGGCAAGGGCGTGCCCCTTGTTTTCATGACGCACGAAACAACCGCCCAGGCCATGAGCGACGCCCTCCAGCGCACGCTGGACGCAGGGCTGCTCAAAGAACCTGCGGTCTACTTTCGCGTGCTGGGTGGCGAATGATCATTCTTGACCAACCCTATGTTTCGCCGGAGCTGCTGGCCTATGCGGCAGCTCGGCAGGAACCCGTACTCGACAATGACATGGCCCGGGCCTGCCTTGGCGAGCTTGAAGCGCAGGGCAAGCTTACGCTCAACCTTGTGCCCGAGGCCCGCTTTGCCGCCATGCTGCATGAAGGGCAGACCCAGCAAGGCGAGGCCGCTGCCCC
>JAQVZK010000132.1 GCA_028708195.1 Desulfovibrio sp. | reverse complement strand
AGAGAACGTATCAGCCCAGTAAAATCAGAAGGGCCCGTACCCACGGTTTTCGTGCCCGCATGGCCACCCCCGGTGGTCGCGCCATTCTGCGTCGTCGTCGCGCCAAGGGCCGCAAACGCCTCAGCGCCTGATTGAACAGGGGGCAGCCCCTGTTCGTCGTCCGGGAGCTTCCATGTGCCGGTACCTCCTGCCCCGGCAGTTGCGCATCCGCCGCCGGGTGGAGTTTACAGCCTGCTACGAGCGGGGCAGGCGCTACCACACCGAGCATTTTCTTGTCTTTGTGTTGCCGGGAGCGTGTCCCGGTCTTCGTGCGCGTACAGGCATGGCTGTCTCCCGTAAGGTAGGCAATGCCGTGGTTCGAAATCGCGTCAAGAGACTCCTGCGGGAATTCTACCGCCTACACAGAGAGGATATGCCCGTGGAGGCTGACATCGTTACCATAGCCAAAAAGCATGCCGGAGAAGCCGCACTGGACTATGCCCGTGTGGCTGCCGAGCTTTTGCCACTGTTGCAGCGAGCGGCCCGACATCAGTCGGGCTCTTCGGCATTGGCGGGTCTGCCATGAGCAAGTTGTTGCGTACTCTTTGCGTATTTCCCATACGGGTATACCAGCGCTGCATCTCGCCCGTGTTGCCCCCTGCCTGCCGTTATTATCCCACCTGTTCCGCCTATGCCGTAGAGGCCGTCATGACCCACGGCGTGCTGCGGGGCGGCTGGCTGGCGCTCAAGCGCCTGGCCCGCTGTCACCCTTGGGGCGGTTCGGGCTATGACCCGGTTCCACCATCACCAGCACGACGTCGCCATGACGTTCCGCCATTGTCCCAGGAGTGAGCGCCCTCATGCAAGACGGTAAAAATCTTCTTATTGCCATTGTACTTTGTCTTATTGTTATTGTCGGCTGGGGGTACCTGGCCGACAAGATGGGCTGGACCTCCAAGCCCGTCCCCGTGGCGCAGCAAAGTCAGAGCCAGCAGGCCCCGCAGCAGCAGGCGCAGGCAGCGCCCGCACCGGCGCAGGCCAGTTTGCCTGTTTTTACGCCCTCAGCCGGGCGCGATCTTACTGTGGACACCCCCCTGTATGAAGCCGTTATTTACAGCGGTGGCGGCGCGTTGCGCTCGTTTAAACTCAAGAAATATCAGGTTGGTCTTGCGGCTGATTCGCCCCTGGTCAATCTGGTTGATCCCACGACGGCCCTGGTGGCCCCTATGGGGCTGGTTATCAACAGCCAGCCTTCGTGGAGCACCGGCCAGTGGTCTCTGGAAACCGACGAGAAGGGGCTTGCCCTTGGGCCTGACCAGCAGGGCGTCTTGCGCCTGATCGGTGAGGTGGACAATTTGCGGGTGGTTCGTGAGTTGACCTTCAACTCTTCAAACTACCTTATCCGCGAAAAAGTTCGTGTGACAAACCAGAGCGACCAGCCCCGCAGCGTACGCGTGGGCTATACCGCCGCGGCCGATGCCAGTAACTCTGCTGGCGACCGTTATGACGCCATGCGCGTTGCCTGGGATATTGACGGCAGCCTCAAGGAAGAAAGCTCCGCCAGTACTCTTGAAACCACCGGCATTCAGGCCGTGGGCAAGATTTACTGGGCTGGTGCCATGAGCACCTATTTTCTCACGGCAGTGCTGCCCGGCGATGTCAATAACGTGACCGTCAAGGGCGTTATGCAACAAAACGTGTACCGCGCCGCCGTCGAGGAGCCGGAGAGCCTGCTTGGCCCCGGCCAGGAAAAGGAACTGTCTGTTTCTTACTGGGTTGGCCCCAAGGTGCGCTCGGAACTTCAGGCCGTTTCGCCTGAGCTCGCCGCGAGCGTTGACCTGGGCTTTTTCCACCTCATTGCCAAGGGCCTGTTGTGGCTGCTGGAATTCTTCCATAAATATGTTCACAACTGGGGTATTTCCATCATTCTGCTGACGGTGCTCATCAAGGCCGTGTTCTGGCCCCTTACGGCCAAGAGCTACGCCTCAATGGAAAAGATGAAGAAGCTTCAGCCCCACATGACGGAGCTGCGCGAAAAGTTCAAGGACAACAAAGAGCAGATGAACAAAGAGGTCATGGCCCTCTACAAGACCTATGGCGTTAATCCCGCCAGTGGCTGTGTGCCCATCCTCATTCATATGCCCGTGTTCTTTGGACTGTATCAGGCCCTGCTGACCTCCATCGAGATGCGCCATGCGCCCTTTATTACCTACCTGCCGGGAACGGACATACTCTGGCTGGCCGACTTGTCCACCAAGGACCCGCTGTATATCACCCCTGTCATCATGGGTGTGACGATGTTCTTGCAGCAGAAGATGAGTCCTCCGGCCACTGATCCGACCCAGCAGAAGATCATGATGTTTCTGCCCATCATCTTCACCGTGCTTTTCCTGAACTTCCCCTCGGGTCTCGTGCTGTACTGGCTGGTTAACAACGTGCTTTCCATTGCCCAGCAGCAGTTGATGATCCGGAAGTTCAAGGCCCACGCCGCCGCGAAATAGCCGCAACGGCGGTCTGTGCCGCCTTTTGGAACGAGGACGAGTATGGAAGGGTTCAAAGAATTCCAGGGGAAGGACCTGGACAGCGCCATCGAAGAAGCTTGCAGCTACTTTGATTCGGCGCGGGAAAAACTGGAAATCGAAATTGTACAGGATTCCAAATCAGGAATCTTTGGCATAGTCGGTGCGCGCAAAGCCAAGGTGCGCGCGCGCCGGGTGCAACTGCGTGAGGCTGTTGATAACGCACTGGGTCGCAAGGGGGGGCAAACCGCCCCCGTTGCGGCCTGTGCCGCTGCCGTGGCTGAAGCCCCGGAAAAAAATCGTAACCAGCGTGAAGAAAATGGTCAGCCCGCAGGTGGCCAGCAAGAAAAGCGCACCAGCCGTTCCCGTGGGCGCAAGCCCGCCGCAGAATCGGGGTCTTCCAGCCAGCCCGAAGCCGCACAAGGGCAAGAAGCCCGGTCGGGCAGAGGGGCCGGGCCACGATCTGAAAAACAGGGCGATAAAAATGCCGAGCGCGGTGTTGATAAAAACAACGCCCGCAATGGTGACAGCGCTCAAGATAAAGCCTCTGATAAAAATTCTGAAAAAGCCGTCGAAAAATCTGAAGCCGAGGGGCGGTCTGACCGCTCAAGAGGCAGCGCGCCCAGAAACGCAGGGCGCAGCCAGAACCCCCAGAACGGGCAAAACGGCCAGAGCAGTCAAAATGGCCAGAACGGCCAGAGCAATCAGAACGGCCAGAGCGGTCAGAACGGCGACGAAAGCAGGCGTGGCGAGGGCCGTGCCCGCAGGGGTGAAGCCCGCGAGAACCGCGATATCCGCGAGAACCGTAGCGCTGTGAAAGACGGTGGCCGCGAGGTCGCCCGTCAGGTCAAGAGCGTGGACGTTCTGGACGATGATTTTGAAGAAGCCGCTGAAGGCCTGCCCGCCATGCCTATGGAGCAGCTCGACCAGGGGCGGCTTGAAACCCTCGTGCGCGAAACCGTTCGCCAGTTGGTGCGCCCCATCGTGGGTGACGCCGTGCAGCTCGAAGTGAAGCTTGGCGGCGACCGGGTGCAGGTTGGCATTGACAGCGAAGAAGATTCAGGCCTGCTTATCGGCCGCGAAGGGCAAACCCTGGCGGCGCTGCAGTACATGATTTCCCGCATAGTCTCGCGCGGCATGAACGCAGCCGTACGCGTACAGCTTGACGCTGGCGAGTACCGCAGTCGGCAGGATGAAAAACTGCGCGAAATGGCGCTTTCGCTGGCCGAAAAGGTGCGTCTGAGCGGCCGCTCGTATTCCACGCGGCCCCTGTCGTCCTACCACCGCCGCATTGTGCACGTCTGTTTGCAGGAAGCCACCGATGTGCAGACGCGCAGTACGGGCGACGGCCCCATGAAGAGAGTTGTTATACTGCGCAGGAAGGCTGAAAAGAGTTAGGTTCTTTCAGCCAAGAACCCGGCTGTCGCGCCCGCAAGGGCTGATTTTCAAAACCTGCCGGGCTGTGCATGCAATTATGGCGGCTTCCGTATTTTCGCCCTGCGCGAAAAGGCGGGAGCCGCATTTTCCTGAACCCTGAAAAGGCGGGCGGCCTTGTGCTGCCGGCAAGGACAGAGGCTTGCGGCGCGATCATGATGCGTATTGGCACCAGTGACACCATTGCGGCAATTGCCACCCCCCCCGGCTCTGGCGGGGTGGGCATTGTGCGCATTTCAGGCCCTGAAGCCAAGCAGGTGCTCTCGCGCATGTTTTTGCCGTCGTCGTCCCGGTTTGAAAATTTTCGGCCCTGGCTTTTGCACAGGGGCCGCGTGCTGGACTGGAATGGCGAGGCGCTGGACGATGTGCTGGCCGTATTTATGCCAGGGCCGCGCAGCTTCACCGGTGAGGATGTGGCCGAAATCCATTGTCACGGCGGGGCGTTCATCGTGCAGGCGGTGCTTGAAAGTGCGCTGCGCCACGGTGTGCGCCAGGCCCAGAAGGGCGAGTTTTCGCGCCGCGCTTTTGTGAATGGCCGTATGGACCTGAGCCAGGCCGAAGCCGTGGCTGAGTTGATTGCCGCGCCCTCGCGCGAGGCCCTGCGCTATGGGCTCAACCGGTTGGACGGCCTGCTTGCCCGCCGCACAGAGGCGCTGCGCAACGAACTTGAAGAGTTGCGCATGCAAATGTGTGTGGCCGTGGATTTTCCTGAAGACGAAGTGGAGGGTATGGACGCCCCAACCTTCAGAGCCGCCGTTGAAAAAGTGGCTGCAGCGCTGCGGCATCTGCTTCAGGGCAGCCGCCGGGCGCGCGTCATGCAGCAGGGTGCCGTGGTGGTGCTGGCTGGCGCTGTCAATGCTGGCAAGTCCAGCCTCATGAACGCCCTGCTTGGGCGCAACCGGGCGCTGGTTACGGATATTCCCGGTACAACCAGAGATTTTCTTGAAGAAGCCTGCGACCTCAATGGTCTGCCAGTGCGTCTCACAGACACGGCTGGCCTGCGCAAGGCGGCAGAAAGCATCGAAGAGCTTGGTGTTGAGCGCAGCCGCCAAAAACTGGCTGAAGCCGACGCCATCGTTCTTGTGCTCGACGGTGGTGCCCTGGGTGAAGCCGGAGCCGATGCCGAAGTCTGCCCTGACCCGGCAGCCCGCGAAGTGCTTGAAGCGGCGGGCAGCACGCCAGTGCTGGTTGTATGGAATAAATGCGACCTCTGCACGCCACAAAAATTCCCCCCCCGATGGATTCACGGCCAAACCTGTTGCCTAACAAGCGCTTTTTCCGATACACAAGTTGAGGACATGGCCGAACACTTACGTGCGCTGTTGTTGGCGGAGGGCGAAACTGCCGGGGCAGAAGGGCTTGCGCCCAATGCACGGCAAACCTTGGCCCTTGAAGCGAGCCTGGCCGAACTGACTGACCTGCGTGAAGATGTGGATGCCGGGCGGCCTTATGACTGTTGCGCCGTGCGTCTGGATGTTGCCGCCACACATTTGGCGGAAGTGACAGGGCTGAGCAGCCCTGCCGAAGTTCTGGACAAGGTTTTTTCTCAATTTTGCATTGGCAAGTAGTCCGGTAAATTATTTATGGATATCGACATATTACGACGACGCTTGAGCAGCGAGGAAGTAAATGCTCTGCCCCTGTGCCAGTATGAGGGGCATGTACACGTGGTGCGCAGTGAAGAAGACTGGCTGCGCGTGCGCCCGCAACTGCTTGACGAAAGCATCCTTGGTTTTGACACAGAGACGCGCCCTTCTTTTCGCAAGGGAAGACGCAACTCGCCTGCGCTCATCCAGCTTGCCACGGCGCAGGCTGTGTATCTGGTCCAGTTGGCCTGGCTGCCCTTTGGTGCAGACCTTGCGGAATTGCTGGCAAATCCGGCTCAGGTCAAGGCCGGGGTGGGCATCAGGGACGATATGCGTGATCTGGCAAAACTGTACGATTTTGAGCCGGCCGGGCTGGTTGATTTGGGCGGCGTGGCCAGAGCCCACAAAATGCCCAGTCAGGGGTTGCGCACACTGGCAGCCAATTTTTTTGGCTGGCGCATTTCCAAGGGGTCGCAGTGCTCCAACTGGAGCCTGCCCGAACTCAGCGACCGTCAGATAGCCTATGCCGCCACCGATGCCTGGATAGGCCGTCTTATTTTTGTGCGCATGTGCGAGCTTGGGCTTATCCCCACTGCGCGCCCCGCAGCCTGGCCAGTGGGAGATCGCGGGAGCAACGCGTGAAGGCCTCTTTGGCCCTAACGGCCTTTCCTGTCCTTGGCCCCCGCCTGACATTCTTTACCGGCGGCACAGCCCTGCGTGGTTTGAGCCGCGAGTTGATCCACCACACGCACAATTCTGTGCATCTGGTCACCACCTTTGATTCTGGCGGCAGTTCGGCGGCATTGCGCCGGGCTTTTGCCATGCCAGCCGTGGGTGATATCCGCAACCGTCTGCTGGCCTTGGCCGACAGCTCGGTGGTGCCCTCCGCAGTTCTGGATTTTTGCGCCAGCCGCCTGCCTGCCGAGGCCGAAGTTCTGACGGAGGCCGTGCCCAGCGCGGGTTCTATGTCATCATCCGGCAAAAAAGCCCCGGCGGATTTTTTGCGGCAGCAGCTCACAGCTATGGGCAGGCCTGCGCATCCTGTCTGGAAGACTATGCCCCGCGTTTTTGCCGACGCCTTGCGCCTGCATCTGAATTTTTTCCTCGACCGCATGCCCCCCGATTTTGATCCGTTCCGCGCCTGTTTCGGCAATCTGGTGCTGG
>JAQVZK010000131.1 GCA_028708195.1 Desulfovibrio sp. | reverse complement strand
AGGCCATCAATTTCGCCGATTCTTTGGTGCGCCATTTCTTGTGCCAGGGCAACCATGTCATCTCTGGGGCCGAAACTTTGGGCACTGGTGGGGCAGGCTGCCACACAGGCGGGGATCTGCCCCTGAGCCAGCAATTCGCGGCAGTAGTCGCATTTAAAAACCAGACCGTACCCAATATAGCGTGGGGCAATTTTAAGGTACGGCCCTACACCTGACTGACGTTGGGGTATGAGCCAGGGGCAGGCTCTTTGGCAGGGGCCGTCTCCTAAACAGGAGCTTTCTTCAATATACGCAGCCCCTTGCGGGCTTTGACGGGCCGCCCCCGACGGGCACAGGCTCACGCACTGCGGGTTGAGGCAATGCAGGCAACGGCGCGGCATGAAAACCCGGCGTTCTCCCTCAGCGGTGGGCAGGGTGCAGGTCTGGATGTAAATCCAGTTGTAGGGGGTCAGGCGGTTGTCTACTTGCCGGCGCGTTGACCAGTCGTTAATGGCTATCCAGGACGGCCTTGGTTGCGGAATGGGCTTTTGGGGCAAGGGCAGGCGCGCAAGGTTGCGGGCACGGCAGGCGGTAACGCACGCGCCGCAGCCCGTGCAGCGGTCAACATCGATGACGGTGCTGCAGTCAGCACCCTCGGTGGACAGGCGTAAGGACATGGCCCGGGCAGGGCTTATCCCTGCCAGTCCCAGGCTGGTGGCTGTTCCCGCAGAAGCCAGACCTTTGAGAAAGCGTCTACGATGTAGAAAAAGGTCTTTTGCCATGAAAATCCTTCAGTGCCATTTTTTGCCTATTCTTGGGCAACTGTGGCTGTATGGTATGCGCGTCAAATATGATCGTCAACGCAAAGCTGAGAGCTGGCTGAAAGCAAAAAATTTCCAATGGGGAAGCAGTGGTGGGTGTTAAAGGCGTTTGAAGCAATGACAGGTGTTAAAGGTGTGCCCGCAGGCAAGCTTACCTCGCGTTACGGGGTTCGCGGCAACAGGCAGAACCATGAATAAAGGTTCTAGTATGAATCAGGGCAGCTCTGGCGTGTCCAGTAAGCTCGGGCGGCCGCAACCACGCCTTCCACATCTTCCGGCGGCAGCCAGACGGCTTCGCCACGGGCGCGAAACCAGGTGAGCTGGCGTTTGGCGTAGGCCCGTGTGTTGCGCAGCCAGAGGGCGCGGCATGCATCGAAGCTCAGGCGGCCCCGCAGAAAGGCGAGGGCTTCGGCGCAGCCAATGCCCGACCAGCCGGGGGCAGCGTCGTCATCGCAGATATCAAGGGCCGTGCGTGCCTCGTCGAGTGCGCCGCTTTGCAGCATGATATCCAGGCGGCGAGCCAGGCGCGGTTCAAGCCACGAAAGGGGAGCGTCCAGCACAAGCAGCGGCCCGGTGCAGAGTGGGGGACTCATGGCGTTTTTGTGCCACCAGGTGAAGGGGCGGCCCGTGGCTTCAAGCACTTCAAGGGCGCGTATGATGCGCTGGCGGTCGTTGGGGTGGATGCGGGCTGCGTACTCCGGGTCTGCGAGCGCAAGTTCTGCATGCAGGCGTGGCGGGCCCTGGGCTTCAATGCGGGCGGTGAGGGCCTGTGTCAGTGCCGCGTCCACAGGGGGGATATGGGCCGTGCCGTGCAGCAGGGTGTTAAAGTAGAGGCCAGTGCCGCCAACAAGCAGCGGCGTTTTGCCTTTGGCAAGTATCTGGCGGGCCAGAACCGCAGTCTGATCTGCCCAGCGGCCCGCGCTGATTTTTTGCGCTGTGGGCAAAAAACCGTAGAGGTGGTGTGAGCAGTGGGCGCGTTCTTGCTGTGTGGGCTGCGCTGTTATGCAGGGAAAGTCGGCATAGACCTGCCGTGAATCGGCATTGATGACCTCGCCGTTCAAGGCGTCGGCCAGAGCCAGCGCGGCGGCAGTTTTGCCCGAGCCTGTGGGGCCGGCAAGGCAGATAACGGGCAGCGGGGCCGCCAGTGCCGCCCCGCTGCAAGTATGTTTGCTCTGCATCAGTCTGGCCGCCTGTTCAGGATGTGCGAAAGCCGCCGTACGGCGCGGCGAGGCAGGGGGTGCCCTGGGCTACCTCGCCGTTTTCGTATTTTTCGATCAGGGCCAGACGCACATTTTCCGGCACAAGGCCGTTGATGTCTGCGCCGTGGCTGGCAGCGGCCTTGACGATGGTGGAGCTGATAAACAGCCACTGGTAGTCGGTCATGAGAAAAACCGTCTGGATGTGGCGCTGCAGGCGGCGGTTCATCAGGGCCAACTGAAATTCATACTCAAAGTCTGAAACAGCGCGCAGACCGCGTAAAAGAACGCAGGCATTGCGCTTGGCCGCGTACTCCACCGTCAGGCCCGAAAAGGGCTCCACCACGGCGCGGGGTTCGTCCTTGAGGGCTTCGCGGGCCATAGCCACCCGCTCTTCATGGTTGAACAGCGGGCGTTTGGGCGTATTGTCGGCCACAGCCACGATGATCTGGTCAAAAACTTCGCAACCCCGACGGATCAGGCTGAGGTGCCCATTGGTCATGGGGTCGAACGTGCCGGGATACATGGCTATTTTCATGATGCTATCCAGATGCAGACCCGGGTTTGGCCCAGCAGTCTGTCAGTTTCCAGGGTGAATCCTGGGGGCACGGCAAATTGGGCCTCTTTTTCAATTTCCGCGGCCACAAAGGCATTTGGCGTGAGCCAGCGGTGGGCGGCCAGAAGCCGCAAGGCTGGTTCAGCCAGCTTTTTGCGGTAGGGCGGATCCATAAACACAAGATTGTAGGGTTGCCTGGGCGGGCGCTTGAGCACCTTGAGCACGTCGTCCTTCACAAGGCCGGTTTCGTCCTGCACGCCCAGGGCCGCCACGTTGGCCTGAAGGCAGCGCATGGCCGGAGCGGAGTTTTCAACCAGCAGGGCGTGGGGAGCCCCTCGGCTGATGGCCTCAAAAGCAAGGCTGCCGCTGCCTGCAAACAGATCCAGCACCCGCGCCGTGGACCAGATGAGTCCACGGGCAGCGAGCATGGAAAAGAGGGCTTCGCGGGTTTTACTCATGGCGGGGCGGTAGCCCTCGCCCTCCACGGTTTTGAGAGTGCGGCCGCCCAGGCGGCCCGATATGATGCGCATGACGATTCCGTTTCCCTACATTCGCGAGATAAGGCGCGTGAGGGCGTAGTCCATTTTTTCCAGTGCTTCTTGCAAATCTGTCTGTTCCACCCAGGGGCGGCCTTCCACATCGGTCAGCTTGCCCTTGAACATGCCCCACTTGCGTTCCACTTCGCCGGTAAGAAAGCCCCAATCCACCTTGGGGTGGGCCTGGGTTTCGTGGGTGACGGTTTCGGTAACCTGGCAGCCGTGCAGGGTCATTTCTTCCAGATAGGATGCAATGTGGGGCTTGATGGCAAAGCGTTCTGTGATGAGCCGGGCCAGGGTTGTCTGAGCTTTGGCCTCACCGTGCACCAACACCACCTGAGCGCAGTTGTGCGCCAGAGGTGCCAGCCAGTCAAGAAGCTGGCTCTGCCCGGCATGCCCCGAAAACCCGTTGATGGTGTATATGCGGGCCGCCACATCCATATCTTCGCCAAAAAGGGTAATCTTTTTAGCTTTTTCGACAATTTTGCGGCCTGGGGTGCCCACGGCCTGATAGCCCACAAAGACGATGCTTGCGCCGGGCCTCCAGATATTGTGGCGCAAATGATGGCGTACGCGGCCCGCGTTGCACATGCCGCTGGCTGAAATGACGATGGCCGGGCCTTTGTACTCGTTGATGGCCTGCGACTCCGCCACTGACAGCGTATAGCGCAGATTGGGCAGAGCAAACGGGTTGTCGCCATTATTGAGCATATCTTGCGCTGCGTCGTCAAACAGCTCGCGGTTGCGTTCAAAAACTTCGGTGGCGCGGATGGCCAGGGGGCTGTCCACATAGACGGGCATGTCTTCGGGCAACTGGCCCTTTTTGCTCAGCACATGCAGGCAGTACAGCACCTCCTGGGTGCGCTCCACAGCAAAGGCGGGAATAATGACCTTTTCGCCCTTGCCATAACTGTAGGCAATGGCTTCGGCCAGTTCCTCATCGCTCACGTCCTCGTCTTTGTGGTCACGGTCGCCGTAGGTGGACTCCATAAACACGTAGTCGGCCTGTGGCGGATTTTCGGGGCTGCGCACAATGAGAGACTGCGGACGGCCGATGTCGCCAGAGAAGATGAGGCTGGTGGTCTTGCCGTCTTCGTCCGCCTCGATGCGCAGAGATCCGGAGCCGAGAATATGCCCGGCGTCATAATAGGTGACGCGGATGCCGGGGGCTGGCTCAAAGGTTTTGTGATAACCCACCGAAGAAAAAAGGGTCACGGCCTTTTGGGCGTCAGCCGAAGTATAAAGGGCAGCAGGGGGATTTTTCAGGCCCCGGCGCTGATATTTTTTGGCTTCCCACTGGGCTTCCATTTCTTGAATATGGGCACTGTCCTGCAGCATGAGGTCCAAAAGTTCGCTGGTGGCCTTGGTGCAGTACACGGTATTTTCAAAGCCCTCACGTACCAGGCGGGGCAGCAGACCGGAGTGGTCGATGTGGGCGTGGGTGATGAGTATGAAGTCGATATCTGACGGGCGGTAGACTTCAGTTTCGCGGTTGCGCGCTTCAATGGCCTTGTTGCCCTGGTGCATGCCGCAGTCGATGCAGAAACGCTTGCCGCATGCCTCTATCATGTAACAGGAACCGGTCACGGTTTGCGCCGCGCCCAGAAGTTGAACCTTCATCGTGGCCTCCGATAGTGATTGACGGCCAAACAGCCGCACGTCCGTTACGGCAGAAGGGCGACTTACAGCCGCGTTCTGTCTAACGGGCCCCCGCACCGCCAAGCCCCGCGCGTACGAGGCCCGGTGTGTCAAAACGCTGTATACGAGGCCATGCCTTGTGCGCAAGCCGCGTTGGGGGACCTTTTTCCATAGCCGCTAGGGGTGTATAGCGTCAAGCCTGCTCGGTTTGCCGGTCGTTGCGGTCTTGCCCGATTTTTTGCCGCGTGAAGCTGCGCATTGCCTTTACTGTGCGCCCCACATATACTGCGACCCTGATTCCTACGAACGCTGGCAAGCGGTTGGCGTCGTTACGCACTTTCGTTCAGGAATATCCCACGTGCCGCAAGGGTTGCCTACCGTTGCAGTCCGTTTTTATGTCGGTTTTTTGGGGAGTCAAGAAATATATATCAAGGAGTTTTCATGCCTGAACTGCAACAGAACATTGTGGACGATCTGGCCTCTGTCACCACAGAATCCTGGCGTACCTTCCGCATCATGGCCGAAATGGTGGAGGCTCTGGATATACTCAACAGCCTCAAGGTTAACTGCATATCCATTTTTGGCTCGGCCCGTTGTACGCCTGATACGCAGGAGTATCAGGATGCCGAAAAAATTTCGCGCCTGTTGGTTGACGCCGGCTTTGGCATTATCACCGGCGGCGGCCCTGGCATTATGGAAGCGGCCAACAAGGGCGCTTTTGAGGCGGGCGGCGAATCCATTGGCCTGCACATTCATCTGCCGCATGAGCAGGGCTGCAACCCGTATGTGAAAACCCGCTGCAATTTCCGCTATTTTTTCATCCGCAAATTTATGTTCGTCAAATATGCGATGGCCTATGTGGTCATGCCTGGTGGTATGGGCACCATTGACGAACTTTCCGAGGCCTTTGTATTGGCCCAGACCGGCCGCACGCGTCAATTCCCCATTGTGCTGTACGATTCCAGCTTCTGGAGCGGCATGGTGGAGTGGCTGCGCAAAAATATGGCTGCGCGCGGGTTTATCAAAGAAAGCGAAATTGACCAGCTTATCACCGTGTGCGACACGCCTGAAGAAGTGGTCAGTCACTTGCGCAAGATAGTTATTCTGTAGGCCCTGAATGCGGCGGCGTGCATCAGGCTCTTCCTCCCTCCACCCCGGCGGCCTGCACGCCGGGGGTGGGGGAGTTCGCGTTTTTGCGCAGGCGGGGCCTGTGCCGCCCGCGCCGGCGGGGCATAGCTGGGAAAGCCTCATGGCGCACGCGCTTGAGCGTGCCCGCATGGCCGCAGCCCTTGGCGAAATACCCGTGGGCGCGGTGCTTGTGGCCCCTGACGGCAGGGTGCTGGCGGCGGAGGGCAATGCCCCCGTGGCCCTGCACGACCCCACAGCCCACGCCGAAATTCAGGTCTTGCGCCGGGCCGGGCCCGCCTTTGGCAACTACAGGCTCGGCGGCTGTGTGCTGGTGGTCACTCTTGAGCCTTGCGCCATGTGCGCTGCCGCCGCCATTCATGCCCGCCTTGCCGGGGTGGTTTACGGCGCGGCTGACCCTCAGGCCGGGGCTGTGGTTTCCTGCGCCGAGTATTTTGACGCCCAGAGCGCCAACCACAGCATCTGGCATATGGGCGGCATACGGGCCGCAGAATGCGCGCAACTGTTGCACGATTTTTTCGCCACCCGGCGGAATGAGCAAGGTTGATTTATTGTTAGCAGTGTAGACCTGTTTTTGCAGTGTAGATTCGTTTTTTTGATGATGACTGAGGGGAGCGTTTGTTGGCACGTCTTGTGCCGCACTGGCGTAGCTTCCCCAACCGCCAGGGGCAGGGCCCCAAAAGGAGCGCCATGCTGGAACTGACGGTTTTTCTGAGCGGAGCGCTGGTTATGGTGCTTGAGATGGTGGGCGCGCGAGTGCTGGCCCCCTATGTGGGCACTTCGGCCATTGTCTGGACGAGCCTTATTGGCGTGGTGCTGGCCTGTCTTGCGCTGGGAGCCTGGGCAGGCGGGCGCCTGGCCGACAA
>JAQVZK010000130.1 GCA_028708195.1 Desulfovibrio sp. | reverse complement strand
ATTCGCCGAGCAAGATGGACAGCAGTTTTCTGTTCATGGCCTTGCACATGATGCGCGTCAGCAAAAAGCCCGAAGAGCCGATGATGCCGCCAATGGCCACCAGCAGGGGGTCATTGACCGCAAAACCCGCGATGGCCGCGCACACGCCGCCCATCGAGTTCAGCAGCGAGATGGTGATGGGCATGTCGGCCCCGCCCACGCGGATGGTGAAACCAGCGCCAAAGGCCGTGCCAGTGAGGAACATCAAAAAGATGAAGAAGCCGAACAAAAAGTTCGGAAAAATCGTGCCCATAAGCACAGAAAAGCCCATAACAGCCAGAATGGCCATGATGATTCTGGTATGGTCGGGCAAAATGATGGGTTTTTGCGGCAAAAGCTGGTGCAGTTTGCCCGCAGCCACAAAGGAACCGGTAATGGTGGTCATGCCCATAGCCAGGGCCAGGCAGGCGCTGCCGCGCTCAAAAGCCGAAGGCGCGCCCGTGTCTGTCAGCACCAGAAAGCTCACAATGGCCGCGGCCCCGCCGCCGATGCCGTGCAGAAAGGCGACCATCTGCGGCATCTGGATCATCTTGACCTTGTTGGAGAGCGTAAGCCCCAGCGTCATGCCCACGGCAATGGCCAGCCACAGCGTGGGAGACGCCAGCGAGCCGTCCTTGAACATGGTCACAAGAATGGCCAGCCCCATAGCTGATGCGCAAAAAAGATTGCCCCTGACTGCGGTGGGAACCCTGTTCATGAGACGCAGGCCAAAGAGAACAGACGCCACAAGAAGCCCGGCGATGATGTTGTAGGTCAGTGCATTCATGTCACAACAACCCTTTATTCTGATTTATGGTTGAGGCAGAGGCCAGAACGAAGGGCTACTTCTTTTTCCCGGCGACCATCCGAAGCATCTTGTGGGTAATGTCAAAACCACCGAAAACATTCACAATGGCCATAGCAACGGCAACGGCGCCAAGGACGGTAAAGAAGACAGAACCTGCAAGATAGGTCGCCGTCACCGCACCAAGAATGATGACGCCCGAAAGGGCATTCATGGCCGACATCAGCGGGGTGTGCAGCAAACTCGGCACATGGCTGATGATCTTGTAGCCAAGCAGCGTAGATACGATAAACACCGCCAGCAAGGTAATTGGGGTCATATGCTCTTCCTTGAGTAGTTTTCCGGGAATTCACGCGAGACGCCCGGGCAGCAAAAGCTGCCCGGGCTTGCAGACAGGGATTAAAGTCCCATAGCCTCGCGCGCGCCACGGTGGACAATCTGCTTGTCGATGGTGGTCAGCGTGGATTCAACGATGGGGTCGTTCCTGTCCAGCACGATCTTGCCGTCCTGCGCCAAAAAGGCAAGCAACTGGTACAGATTGTTGGCGAACATCCAGGTGGAGCTTGTGGGCATCATGCCGGGGATGTTCTTGGTGCCGTCGATGGTCACGCCGTGCTTGACCACCACTTCACCGGGCTCGGTCAGCGCGCAGTTGCCGCCCTGGTCAATGGAGATGTCAACAATGCTCGAACCAGGAGTCATTGAGGCCACCATCTCGGCGGTGATCAAAATGGGGGCCTGCTTGCCGGGGATGAGGGCCGACAGGATGATAATGTCGGAATCTTTGACCAGGGGTTTGAGAGCCTCGCGCTCCCTGGTCAGCCATTCGTCGTTCAGGCGCTGGGCATAGCCGCCCTCGCCCACGGCCACCTCGGCGGGCACGCCCACGTCAAAGCACTTGGCACCAAGGCTCGTGGACTGCTCGCGCGCGTCGGGACGAATGTCCACGGCGGTCACCACCGCGCCAAGGCGCTTGGCCGTGGCAACAGCCTGAAGCCCGGCCACGCCCGTACCAATGACCAGCACGCTGGCAGGCTTGATCACGCCCACGGCCGTGCCCACCATAGGCATGAACTTGGCCAGGCGGTTGGCTGCCATAAGCACGCCCTTGTATCCGGCAACCGTGCTCATGGAGGTCAGGGCGTCCATGCCCTGGGCACGCGAAATACGCGGGATACCGTCAAGCGTGATGCTGATCACGCCCGTGGCCGCCAGTTTTTTCATCATTTCATGGTTTACCGGCGCGGCGGGATGCAGAAAGGTGATCAGGTACTGCCCGTCACGCACCATTTCCGCTTCGTGCTTGTTCACTTTTTCGTTGAACAGGGGTTCCTTGACCTTCAGAATCACGTCGGCCCTGGCAAAAATATCTTGAACATCTTCAATCATCTGGGCGCCAGCTTCCACATAGGCGGCGTCCGTAAAAAACGCGCCGTCCCCCGCACCCTTCTCGACCAGAACGGTGCCGCCCTCGCCAACCATCTTCTTGACGGTGTCAGGAGTTGCGGACACGCGGCGTTCGCCGTGCATGATTTCTTTCGGCACACCGATGGTCATACCCTGAAACTTCATTATAGGACTCCTTGGGATTACGGGTGTTCAATCAAAAAATTGCATCTGGCAGTGGTAACGCGCCAACTGTGCTGTGTGAAAAGCAATACGTATGCCAACAACCCACCCATAAATATTCTTTTCCATTTCAAGCTATTATAAATTGAAAATAAAAACACGGCCCCAAAAGGCCGCTCAGGGGATGCACTACAGCATTATTTTCCGGGTATTTTTCGAAGATAAACCGAAATTGGTTTACTCCGGGCCCTGCTTGAACGCGTAAGGCATGTTATGATGAAAAGTTTTGGTCTTGGTTCAGTATGGCACCGGGGGCTCTGCACATTGCCGGGGACTCCTGCCCGAAGCGGCGTTTCAAAGCCGCGCCCGCAATGCTGCCACAAACCAAAGGTTCTCTGCTCTGGCAGCACGCATTTCTCGTTTGCCAAACCTGCGCGATGCGCGTAGTGGAGTTTTATGCCTGTATATATTGTGCTTGCAGTTCTCTTTGCCGCTCTACTGCACGCCCTGTGGAACATTATTGTCAAGGGTGGAGAGAACAAACTTTTCGAGACGGGATTGAATGCGCTGGGAGCTGGGCTTGGCGCAGTATGCATGATTCCGTTTCTACCACCGCTTTTGCCTGAGGCATGGCCATACATTGGCGCGTCCTGCATTTGCCACTTCACGTATTACATCTGCATTGCAGAAGCCTACAAGAAGTCAGACCTCTCTTTCAGCTACACCATAATGCGCGGCTGCGCCCCACTGCTGACATCATTAGCCATGATTTTCTTTGGCGTGAGTCTGAGCCTGGGGGCATGGTGCGGCGTGCTCTTGCTGTGCTGCGGCATCTTCTGCCTCGCCGGAGACAATGCGCGGCGCGGCGCTGACAGAAGCGCCATCCTCATTTCCCTGCGCACATCATTTATAATTATGGGCTACACGCTGGCAGACGGCATGGGCGCGCGGCACAGCGGCAACGCGGTGAGCTATGCCTGCTGGATTTTTGCATTCAACATTGTGCCGCTCAACGCCTTCATTTTTTGGCGGCACGGCCTGAAGTACGCCCGCTATATTCGCAAAAGAGCCCTCATCGGCATCTTCGGCGGCCTGGCTGGTCTGGGGTCATACGGCATAGCCATATGGGCAATGACCATAGCACCCATTGCTATGGTGGCGGCCCTGCGCGAAACTTCGGTGATTTTTGGCATGCTGCTGGCCGTACTTTTACTGCATGAAAAATTTACGTTCTGGCGGGGAGTGGCCGTGGCCCTTGTGGCGTGTGGGGCCATGATAATGAAGCTGGCATAAAAATCGCCGGACAGCACCACGCTCTCCGACGATTTCCAGTGTTGACCACGCCCAACGCAGGCTGGCACTTGCCCACGACGCTCAACTTCTCTCTGCCGGGCATGGCAGCGTTCAGTTTTATTTTATGTGGCAACAAAAAAACGTCCTCCCAAACAGGCGTCTCTTTTGGCCAGAAACCAGAGCATGGCCTGCGCCTTACCAGACGTTCATGCGCCGCATCTGTTGATCGCTTACCCCCATGCGCCGCATGCACATGTCAAAATACGCCCGCCAGGGGAAATAGCTTGAATCGCCCCGCCATTCCGGATTCATCGACGTTGCTTCCCTTCTGCATTGCCAATAGGCATCAAGGTCCTGCTGTTCTTCAAAGGTCAGCGGTCGCCGCTCTTGCGGGGCGCAGGCACCAAGGCAAAGAACAAGTGCAAGGCAGAGCGCCACGGTCAGGCCAAACCGGGCGCGAACCTTTGTGCGTACTGGCGCAAGGCTGGGTTTGTTTGTGTGCAGCAGACATTGCATGTGACGCCACAGGGCTGTAGCTGTCTGTTTCATATGGACTCCGCGAGGTCATTTTACTTTCTGCCGATCACGGCAGGCTGCCATTAAAAACGGGCCTTTCTTACAGGCGTTCAAGGGCAAGGCCCTTTGAAAACACATAGCCATAACCTTGCGCAAATGAAAGGCCAAATCTTCTGGCGGCTGCCTGTGGTAATCTTCTTTTTATCGCCTGAACGCACAAGGCCGCACCCTTTGGGGCGCGGCCTTGAATCAATCTTTACGGCAGATGCACTTTGAGGCTGTGACAGCTTTGCGGCGCTACCGTCATGAATCCGCTTCGGGCCAGGAGAGCCCCGGCAATATGCAGAGCCCCCGGCACCATACTGAACCAACACCAAAACTCTTCAACTATACAGTGCCCTAGTAGGCGTGTTCGTCGTCCAGATCCTTGGGCAGCACTGGTGCGGAGAACAGGCGGTACATCCAGAACTGGTACAGCAGCACAATGGGCACCATAACCAGAGCCACGCCAAGCATGATCTTGAGCGTGAGCTGGCTTGAAGCGCCGTTAAAGGCCGTCACTGTGGCGGCAGGATCAATGGAAGAAATGATCATACCGGGGAACATGCCCACGACGCCAAAGAAGGTGACGCCCAGGATGAACAGGGCGCTGAATGCCCAGGCACCCCAGAGCTTGCCCGCGTGCAGCATGATGCGTGCGCCCACAAGCCCGGCCAGGGCAAGCAGAGGCAGAACCAGCAGAGCGGGCGTGGCCAGATAGTTATCGTACAGCTTGGTGTAAAAAGCCGTAAGAATAAGAAAGGCCACCAGCAGAATGAGCATAATGGGCCATACAAAGGTGGCCGTGGCTACCGCGCGGATTTGCAGTTCACCGCGGCTCTTGATGGACAGCCACAGCGCCCCGTGCAGCATAAACATGCAGAGAAAGAACACCCCGCCCGCCAGGCCATAGACATTGAGCAGAGCAAACAGGTTGCCGTGATACACGCCCTGCGCATCCACAGGAATACCCATGAAAAGGTTGGCAAAAGCCACACCAAGCAGGATGCAGGGCAAAAGGTTGGCGACAAAATGCACACAGTCCCACAGGCTGCGCCATGCATCGTGCTCGACCTTGCTGCGAAACTCAAAGGATACCGCCCGGAAAATCAGGGCAAAAAGCAGCATCAGCAGAGGCGCATACAGGGCGCTGAACATAACCGCGTAAGCCTTGGGAAAAGCCGCAAAGGTCACACCGCCAGCAGCGATGAGCCATACCTCGTTACCGTCCCAGAAGGGCCCGGCGGCGTTGTACATGATGCGGCGCTCTTCTTCATTTTTGGCCAAAAAGGGCAACAGAGAGCCCATGCCTAGGTCAAAGCCGTCCAGCACGAAGTACACGGCCCACAATACAGCCCACAGCACAAACCAGATGGTTTCCAGCATGGCTACACCTCCTGGGCGTCAGGGCCCTTGATGGCAAATTTGCGCAACAAAAAGATGTCCAGGATGCCGAGCAGTGAGTACACGCAGATAAAAGCAATCAGCGAGATGAGCACATTGTCGGCCGGCACAGGTGAAACGGCATCCGTAGTGCGCATAAGATTATAGACAATCCAGGGCTGACGGCCAATTTCCGTCACGGCCCAGCCCACCATCAGGCCGATGTAGGGCAACGGAATATTAAGAACAAGCAGCTTGAGAAGCACCTTGTTGGGCAGCTCCTTCTTGCGCTGAAAGAAAGCCCAAAGAGAGAGCACAAGAAATATGGTGCCAAGGGCCACCATGGTGCGAAATGAGAGAAAAGTCGGCAGAACAGGCGGTCTGTCTTCCTTGGCAAAGGCCTTGAGGCCCTTGACTTCGGCATGAACATCGTCATAGGCGATCCAGCTCAGAAGACCGGGAATGCCTATAGCCTGCACGGTATTGGTTTCGTTTTCAGGGTCAGGCCAGACAAGCAGATAGAAAGGCACGTCAGTCTGTGTTTCCCAGTGTGCTTCCATAGCAGCCAGCTTGGCGGGCTGATACTTGGCCACCGTCTTGCCCTGCTGGTCGCCAGACAAAGCCAGCAACAAAGCGAAGATCAGCGTAAAGGGCGCCACCATCTTGAACGCGCGGCCAAAAAAGTCGGTATTGCTGCCGCGCAAAAGATGCCACGACGAAACACCCAAAACAAAGAAGCCGCCAAGCACCCACGCCGCAAGTATGGTGTGTACATACATGCCCCAGGCATAGGGGTTGGTGACAACGTCATAAAAACTTGCCAGTTCTGCGCGATTGTTGGCTTCATTAATATAGTAGCCCACAGGATTCTGCATGAAGCCGTTGGCAAGGATGATCCACAGAGCAGAAATGTTGCCCGCTATGGCAACCAGCCAGATGCTCGTCAGATGCAGCTTCTTGCCCACACGGTTCCAGCCGAAGTGCCAGACCGCAAGAAAGGTTGACTCAAGAAAAAAGGCCACCGTCGCCTCAATGGCAAGCAGCGAACCAAAAATATCGCCCACGTATTCCGAATATCGCGACCAGTTGGTGCCGAACTGGAATTCCAGCGTAATACCAGTCACCACACCCAGGGTAAAGTTAATGACAAACAGTTT
>JAQVZK010000129.1 GCA_028708195.1 Desulfovibrio sp. | reverse complement strand
CGCGCCCGCGAGCACAGTATGGATAACGACCATATGGGCGAAGAACCTCTGTGCACCTATATTCCGGCCATAACCCGCAAAAGAAATGCCGGCAGCTTGGGCTAACACAATTGAAAGTTGGGATGTTCTGTGGGGGGATATTTGAGTGGTGATGTCTTTTGTGCAATTATGTTGCAGAGATTCTCGGGACGCAACGGAACAAAAGACGTTGCAGATGCGGCCAACAAAGACGTTGTGACGCCAGCCCCCACTTCAAAGCGTAATGCCCACGATAAGGAAAAGCCATGACCACGCACGCCAGCACCGCAAATCCAGTGGAAGCGCAGCAAGATTCGGTCCCCTTGGACAGCCTGGACAGGCAATTGCTCGATATCATCCAGACGGATTTTCCCCTCTGCCCCCGGCCCTATGCCGAGCTGGGCCAACGCCTGGGCATTGAAGAACAGGAAGCGCTTGATAGGGTGCGCAGCCTCAAGGCCCGCAAGATCATTCGACGGCTTGGGGCCAACTTTCAGTCCGCCAAGCTTGGCTTTGTGTCCACACTCTGCGCCGCCAAGGTGCCGCAGGATAAAATGGAAAGCTTTGTGGACGAGGTAAACGCCAAACCCGGCGTGACGCATAACTATCTGCGCGAACACAACTATAATATCTGGTTCACGCTTATCAGCCCCTCCACGCAAGAAACGCAGGCCACCCTTGATGAAATAAGCGCGCAAACGGGCATACCCATTCTCAACCTGCCCGCCACCAGACTGTTCAAAATTCGTGTGGACTTTCGTATGGAAGGCGGCAACTAACACGCTGGCATGTTCAATTTTTTTGTGGGGGAGGGGCCCTTTTGCACAAGGGTCCCTCCCCCACGCCCCCATCCCCTGAAAGCTTTATTTCTGGCTCAGGGCGTTACAAAAAATCTCGTGGCGCAAAGCGGGGTTACAGTCGGCAACGCCTTCAAGGCGCGCCACGGTTAAAAAATCATCTCTATTGGGGCCGCCCGGCATGCGCACTACCAAAGCGCCGGGCAGTACCGCCGGGGGAGCGTGTAACGGCAGACACGCTCCCCCGAGTTTATTTTATGGCGACAGATTTTTCCACACCCCCTCCAATCTCTTGCCATGCCGAAACAACTTTAGTACATCAGCATGAGCAACAGTGTTTAGTGATTATCTATATAAAATCCAGAGCCAAGCCCGTCTGGGTGCAAGCGCAAAACGGTTTCTGCCACTGGCCGAAAATGACGAAAATATGGTTACGCTGTAAAAATACGGCAAAACCAGAATTCACCATTTCGCCAGCAAAAGATCACATTGCGGCAACGATGGGTTCGGTATACCCCGGCTTCAGATATGTTTTTCACGTAATGCCCAACGGGCCTTTGCCAGTTTCGCCTTGTCCCGTTCACCTGAAGTCCCCATTGCGCTACAGCCCAAGGATTGCCCATGATCTGCTTCTTCCGTCACCTGAAGTACAGCACGTCTTCGTCCAGCCTTCTGCCAGTTCTTACCCTTTTGTGCCTGGTACTGCTGCGCCCCTGCGTGGCCCTGAGCGCCCCGAACATCCCCCAGCACGGCTCTCTTGAAACCTGCTCGGCCATTCTGTACGACCTGGACCACGAGGCCATACTTTTTGAACAGAATGCCGACCAGCGCATTGCCCCGGCTTCGCTGACAAAGGTTCTTTCGATGTTTCTGGCTATGGACCAGATCCGTCAGGGCTCCGTCAGGCTCGACAGCCCAGTGGCTGTCAGCCGTATTGCCGCGCGAACGGGCGGTTCGCGCATGGGTCTGCAAGAAAAAGACAACGTGACCCTCGAGCAGTTGCTCATGGGCATGGCCGTCTCCTCCGGCAACGATGCCAGCGCGGCGGTGGCGGAATTTGTGGGCGGCTCAACCCCTGCCTTTGTGAACATGATGAACGTCAAGGCGCAAAGCCTGGGCATGCGCGACAGCCAGTTTCGCAATCCCCACGGCCTGCCAGCCGCCGGGCAGTACACCACCGCCCGCGATATGCTCACCCTGGCCCGCGCTTACTTGCGTACCTATCCCGATGCCCTGCGGTTTCACAATACCCACGTCATCAACCACAAGGGCCGGGTCACCTGGAACAAAAATCCCTTGCTGGGCCAGTACCCCGGTGCCGATGGCCTTAAAACCGGCTGGGTCAATGCCTCTGGCTACAACCTTATATTTACTGCCAGCCACGGCAGCAAACGCCTGCTGGCTGTCATTATGGGCGCGCCAGATTCCCGCACCCGTGGAGTAGAGGCCTTTCGCTTGCTGGACGCCGGTTTTCAGGTTTGTGACAACCGCGCAGCCTCGGTTGTGGCCGCGCTGGACTGCCTGCCCCCTGACCAGTACAGGCCCGACGTGCGCAAGACCGCCCGCGAAGCCAAACTCGCCTACGGTGGGGGTGACGATACCCCGGCCAAAAAGGTCACCAAGGGAAAAAAAGTCACCAAGGACAAAAAAGCGAAGAGCAGCAGGGCAAAGCAGACGGCCAAGGCCAAACAGCAGCCCAAAAAGAAAGAAGCCGCCAGAGCTGGCGGCAAACAAAAGCGTGATTCCGATCAGGCCGCACGGCGTGCCACTGGCCGCGCAAGCTAGAGCTTTTTAACTTTGAAAAAGTTTAAATGCTCTGACCCCGCACGAGAACGCCGCGCGACGTAACATGACGTGGATTTTGCAGAAAATTGCATTTTAAGATGTTTTGTGGAAGAGGCGCCCCTTTTGTAAAAGGGGCGCCTCTTCCACACTTTCGCGCCGTAATCTGCCGCCCGATCCGCGGGCGGCCCAAACTACTTTTTGCCAAACCTGGTGAGCATGTCCTGAAAAGGCCTGTGGCCTTCCTCCGGCTTTTGCCGCTCCTGCCGCTTGTCATTCCGGGGCTTGCGCCTTTCTGCATCAGGCCTGCGGCCCATATCCCGCGCCTGGTCACGTGCCGGGGTCGCTTCAGGGGCCTTTTTCATCGACAGCGAGATGCGCTTACGCGCCGCGTCCACCTCCAGCACAGTGACGCTCACCTGCTGCTGCACTGTCGCCACCGTGTGCGGGTCACTGACAAAGCTGTCCGACAGTTGGCTGATGTGTACCAGGCCGTCCTGATGCACGCCTATGTCCACAAAGGCACCAAAGTTGGTCACGTTGGTGACAATACCGGGCAGGCGCATGCCAGCCTCAAGGTCTTCAATGCGCGTCACGCCTTCGGCGAAGGCAAAGGCCTCATAGGCCTCGCGCGGGTCGCGCCCCGGTTTTTCCAGTTCGGCAAGAATATCGCGCAGTGTTGGCAATCCCACGGTTTCCGTCACATAGTCTTCGGCCTTGATGCGCCGCCGCTGCTCTGCATTGACAAGCATATCCGGCACAGAGCAGCCGAGGTCTTTGGCCATTGCCTTCACGATGCCATAGGATTCGGGGTGCACGGCCGAGGCGTCCAAGGGATTCGTACCGCCGTGAATGCGCAAAAATCCGGCGGCCTGTTCATATGCCTTGGGGCCGAGGCGCGGCACTTTTTGCAAATCCTTGCGCAGGGCAAAGGGGCCGTTGGCCTCGCGGTAGGTCACCACAGATTTGGCCAGGGCCGGGCCAAGGCCGGAAACGTGCGTCAAAAGCTCCACACTGGCCGTGTTTACCTCAACGCCCACGGCGTTCACGCAGCTTTCCACCACATCATCCAGACTTTTTTTGAGGTCTGTCTGGTCCACATCGTGCTGATACTGGCCGACGCCAATGGCCTTGGGGTCTATCTTCACCAGTTCGGCCAGCGGGTCCATAAGTCTGCGGCCAATGGAAACCGCGCCGCGCACCGTGAGGTCAAGGTCAGGAAACTCGCGCCGCGCCGTTTCTGAGGCGGAATACACGCTGGCCCCGCTCTCGCTGACCACAAGCACCGGAAGAGAAAGCTGCAACGAGCGCACAAGGGTTTCCGTCTCGCGCCCCGCCGTGCCGTTGCCGATGGCGATGGCCTCGGCCTTGTGGGCGGCGGCGAGCTTGCGGATTTTCTCTCCGGCGTCTTTTTGCTGGCCCTCGCTCATGATATGGATGAGGTCGTGGTGCAAAAGCGCGCCCTGCGCATCCAGACACACAATCTTGCAGCCGGTGCGAAAGCCAGGGTCAATGGCAAGCACGCGTTTTTGCCCCAGGGGCGATGCCAGCAAAAGCTGGCGCAGATTCTTGGCAAAGACAGCAATGGCCTCGCTTTCGGCCTTTTTGCGCAGGGTTGAGCGCAGCTCTGTCTCCAGCGAAGGCGCGAGAAGACGTTTGTAGCCGTCGTCCACGGCTTCGCGCACCTGCTGCCCGGCGGGGGAGGTGTTTTTTACGAACATGCCCCGAAAAAGCGACTGGGCTGGCTCAGCCTCGGGCAGAAAGTGCAGGCTCAAAAAGCCCTCAGCCTCACCGCGCAGCATGGCCAGCAACCGGTGCCCGGCAGCCTTGGCGGCGCTCTCCTGCCAGTCAAAATAATCGCGAAACTTCGCGCCTTCTTCTTCCTTGCCCTTGGCCACATTTGACGCCGCCACTGCCTTGCGGGCGAAAAACTCACGCATGGCGGCGCGGGCGGCACCGTGCTCGCTGGCAATTTCTGCAATAATGTCGCGCGCGCCTGCCAGGGCGGCATCTATGGATTCCACGCCTTTTTCCGCATCCACAAAGGCTTTTGCGGCTTCTTGCGGCGCGAAGGAGGCTGCCTGATCAAGCAGGGTCAGGGCCAGCGGCTCGAGGCCTTTTTCTCTGGCCATTGTGGCGCGGGTGCGCCGCTTGGGGCGGTAGGGAAGATACACGTCTTCCAGAGCCGTCAGCATTGTGGCGGCCGTTACGCTGTTGCGCAGTTCGTCAGTGAGCAGTTCCCGCTCGGTGAGTGACGCGAGAATGGCCTGCCGCCGCGCTTCCAACTCGCGCAGTTGCGTGAGCCTGTCGCGCACGGCGGTGACCGCGACTTCGTCAAGCGAGCCGTGCGCTTCTTTGCGGTAGCGGGCGATAAAGGGAATGGTGGCCCCTTCGTCCAAAAGCTCTGCCACGGCCTTGGCCTGGCCTGGGGCGATGCTCAATTCTTTTGCGATCTGCTCAAAAAACTGCACGTAACATCCTTTGGTTTGGGAAAGAACACAGCGCCGGGCTCAGTGCGGCGCGGCAGGCGCTGCCCGTGCAAAGCGTTTTTGCATATGCGCGACAGGGCCTGGGCTGAGTAGCCTTGAGGCAGTGGCATGTCTGAAAGGCTCTGCCTGGCCTTCGGGTCAGGAGACGCCTTGTAGCATGCTGAAATACAGTAAAAGTTTTAGCGGGTGGGGGAGAGACCCTGTTACAAAAGGGTTCCTCCCCCACAAAACTCTCCAATCCGAAAAACCTCTAACTGAGTTCTTCCAGCCTTTGCTCTGCGGCTTCCCAGCGCAGCAGCAGCTCCGTCTGTTCTTCTTCCAGTGTGGTGAGGCGTTCGGTGGTGCGGGTGAAGGCTGCCGGGTCTCTGGTGAACAGTTCCGGGTCTGCCAGGGCGGCCTCCAGGTTTTGCTGCTCTTGTTCCAGCGCGTCCAGGCGTTCGGGCAGGGCATCCAGTTCGCCGGTCAACTGGTCGAACTCCCTTTGCTCCTTGAAGGTGCGGCGGCGGGGCTTGCCAGGCTGCTGGTCTGGCTGTTGGTCTGTTTGGTGATTTGTCCGGCCGTTTTTAGCTTCCGGCTTTTTTTCCTGCACTGGCGTGCGCTGGCGCAGCCAGTCTGTGTAGGCACCCACGTATTCGTGCGCCTTGCCGTCGCCTTCAAGGGCAATGACACTGGTGACAAGATTGTCGAGAAAGCTGCGGTCGTGGCTGACGATAAGCACTGTGCCGGAATAATCAGCCAGCAGTTCTTCAAGAAGTTCGAGCGTTTCGACATCAAGGTCGTTGGTGGGTTCGTCCAGCACCAGCACATTTGACGGCCGGGTAAACAGCTTTGCCAGCAGCAGGCGGTTACGCTCGCCGCCAGACAGGGCTTTGACCGGCAGGCGGAGGCGATCCGGGGTAAAGAGAAAATCTTGCAGATACCCGGCCACATGCCGTGTATTGCCGCCCACGGTGACCACGTCGTTGCCTTCGGCAACGCTGTGCATGACGCTGGCTTCCGGGTCAAGGATTTCGCGCAACTGGTCGAAGTAGCTGATTTGCAAATTGGTGCCCAGGCGCACGGTGCCTTCAACTGGCGTCAGTTCACCAAGCAGGATGCGGAGCAGGGTGGTTTTGCCCGTGCCGTTGTCGCCAATCAGGCCCACGCGGTCACCGCGCTGGATGATGGTGGAAAATTCGCTGAAAAGCGGCGGTTTGCCGGGGTAGCCAAAGGTTATGTTGTCTGCCTCGATAACGAGTTTGCCGGAGCGCCCGGCCTCTTGCGCGGCCATGCGCACGTTGCCCTGTTTGTCGCGCCGCTCTGCGCGCTCGACCCGTAGGGCTTCAAGGGCGCGAACCCGGCCCATGTTGCGGGTGCGCCGGGCTTTGATGCCCTGGCGAATCCACACTTCTTCCTGGGCGAGTTTTTTGTCAAAGAGCGCAAAGGCGCGTTCTTCGGTGGCAAGGCGTTCTTCGCGCCGTTCGGGGTAGCGGTCGAACCCGCAAGAATAGCTGTAGAGCTTGCCGCGGTCGATCTCAACCACCCGCGTGGCGAGACGTCTGGAAAAGGCCCGGTCGTGGCTGACGAAAATCAGGGTGCGGGCCTTGCGCAGCAGAAAATTTTCCAGCCAGGTGATGGTGGCAAGATCAAGGTGGTTGGTGGGCTCGTCCAAAATAAGATCTTCAGAACAGACAAGCGCCCGCGCCAGGGCGACCCGGCGTTTTGTTCCGCCAGAGAGCGAGGCAAATTCGGCGTCCGGGTCCAGTTCCAGATGATT
>JAQVZK010000128.1 GCA_028708195.1 Desulfovibrio sp. | reverse complement strand
CATTTCTGCTTATTGGCGCTGTGGCGGCCTGCGTAGCACTTATACTCTGGCGTCTGCTGCCGCTGCTTGAAGCCAAGGATACTGGCTCGTTCAAGAGCGTACCCGCCCTGTTTCGCAACAAGGAGCTTGCACTCCTTTACCTGCAAACCATGCTGGCGGTGACTGGCTATTTTCTCGTCTATACCTACCTTGCGACATTGCTGATCCAGATTGGCGGTTTTTCTGACAAGGCCGTGCCACTGTTTTTGCTGCTTATGGGGCTCTCTGGCATTTGCGGCAGCCTGTTCGCCACACGGCTGGCCAACATGAAGACAAAGCTGGTTTTCATTCTGCCGTCTTTTGTCATCTTTCTTTGCCTTTTGGCGCTCAATCTTTCCATCGAGCGGTTGGCAATCATCGTGCCCGTATGCATATTCTGGGGCGGAAGCATGGCCGTACTTGGCTTGCTGTTCCAAAGCAGGGTTCTTGAAATTGCGTCACATTCCGCAGATATTGCCACGTCCATCTATTCGGGTATTTTCAATGTGGGCATCGGCAGCGGGGCCTTCATCGGCAGCCTTGTGTTCAACAAGCTTGGGCTGCACGTGACAGGCTATGTTGGGGCGGCTTTTTTTCTGGCTACCGTTCTTGTCAGCATTTATTCCGCGCGCAGCACCAGGACGACACAGTAGGTTGCCAGGTTCGTCAGATAAGGCCGCGCGGATGAGGAGGCAGCAATGAAGATCATACTGCATCGCGTGTACGGCCATGCTGGTCCCGAGCCTGAAGGCATGCGCATTCTGGTTGACCGTATCTGGCCGAGGGGAGTAGCCAAGGCTGCCGCCAACTGGGATGTGTGGCTCAAAGAGGTTGCCCCGTCCAATGAGCTGCGCAAGTGGTTTGCCCACGACAGGGAAAAGTGGGAGGAGTTTCAGCAGTGCTACTTTGTAGAGCTTGCCACAGCCGGACCAGCCAGCGAGGCGGTTGATGCACTGAAAAAAATTGTTGCAGCACATGGCGCTGTGGTTTTTATGTATGCGGCCAAAGATCAGATATGCAATAATGCTGTTGCCTTGAAGACATATATGGAAGCATTGCCCGGTTGGAGCCAAGCGTTTACCAAGGGTTGATCCCGCGCCCCTTACAGGAAACCGGGCAGATTTTACCCAAAAGACGCCGCCGGGGCTTGCAGAAAACAGCCCAAGGTGGCCTGTGGCAAATGGCATGCTGCCGCCAATGCTGCATCGGGCGTTAAGGGAAAACAATGTGAGTAATTATTACACACAGCCTATAAAAGTATGGGTAAATTTGTCGCACAATGGCTGCAGGTCTACTAGTGGTAATTTAAAATCTTTTTTATAAAAAACAATTAGTTACCTGGATATTTTAGTTCTGGCACGGCTCTTGCCTTTAGTATAGTGCTCCCACGAACGGTTTAGATGGCCAGCCTTTCAGGCAGAAGCTGGCCGCAGATTGGATTGTCCACACCCTCCTCCTGTGACAACCCCCGATGCGTCAGGCGGGCGCTACCCAGAAAGCCCGCCTGACGCCCATGCTCAATCCCCATGAGCTTCCTTGCAGCCCCGATCGAAAATCCCCGGTCGGGGCTGCAGCTGTTTGGGCGTAAAAAGAGCATCCGTCGCTGACCACCCACAGGCACCGCTGTGCCCTTTGACCCACCCCCAGGCACCGCTGTGCCCCTTGGCCCATCAAAAGACCAGCCCTTTCGCCTGCTCCGCGATCCCCCATAATGGCAATTGCGGCGGCCAGTTGGAGCACAGGGCAGAAATGCAAATGGGGAAGAATCCTTTTTTAAAGATCCTTCCCCGCAAAATGCTTTTTGCGCCTTGTGTTCAGCCTAGTCGTCGCCCACCTTGAGGGCAGCCAAAAAGGCTTCCTGCGGCAGTTCCACGTTGCCCATACGTTTCATGCGGCGCTTGCCTTCTTTCTGCTTTTCCAAAAGTTTGCGTTTACGCGAGATGTCGCCGCCGTAACACTTGGCTGTAACGTCCTTGCGGAAGGCAGAAACCGTCTCACGAGCAATGATTTTCTGGCCAATGGCCGCCTGAATGGCCACCTGAAAAAGCTGGCGCGGTATGCTGCGCTTGAGCTTGAGCGCCAAGCCGCGCCCGTAGGTGTAAGCGCGGTCGCGGTGCACGATGACGGCCAGAGCGTCCACAGTTTCGCCGTTAAGCATGACATCCAGACGCACCAGGTCAGAGGTCCGGTAGTCCAGGGGGCGGTAGTCCATCGAAGCGTAGCCCCGGGTGGCGGACTTGAGCCTGTCGAAAAAGTCGTAAACAATTTCGGCAAAGGGCAGTTCGTAGGTGACCACCACGCGGTTGGCCGCAAGGTAGCGCACGTCTTTCTGGGTGCCGCGCTTTTCTTCGCAGAGCTTCATGACGTTGCCCACGTATTCGTTGGGCACATGAATGTCCATATTGACGTAGGGCTCGTACAGGGTGTGAATTTTGGTCGGGTCAGGCAAGTGGCTGGGGTTGTCAATCTCCAGCGTTTTGCCGTCCATAGTGTCGATCTTGTAGACCACTGAAGGCGCGGTGGCGATAAGGCCGACCTCAAATTCGCGTTCAAGCCGCTCCTGAATGATTTCCATATGCAGCAGACCAAGGAAGCCACAACGAAAGCCAAAGCCCAGGGCCTGCGAGGTTTCTGGCTCGTAGGAAAAGGCAGCATCGTTAAGTTGCAGCTTCTCAAGGGCGGCCTTGAGGTTCTCGTAATCTTCGGATTCTGTGGGGTAGAGGCCGCAGAAGACCATCGGCTTCACTTCAGTGAAGCCTGGCACCGGCTTATCAGCAGGGCGGTCGACATGTGTGATGGTGTCGCCCACGCGGGCGTCGCCCAGCTCCTTGATGGAACCGCAGAGAAAGCCCACCTCTCCTGCCACCAGTTCTTTAACGTCTGTGGCTTCTGGCGAAAATACGCCCAGCCGCAGCACCTCATACTCCTTGCCAGTGCTCATGAGGCGCACATTTTGATTCTTGCGCACCGTGCCTTCCATAATGCGAAAAAGCACCACAACACCCTGATAGCTGTCGTACCATGAGTCAAATATGAGCGCCTTGAGCGGTGCGGCGGGGTCGCCCTTTGGGGCAGGCAAATGCTTTACGATGGCTTCAAGTACAGCATCCACACCCATGCCAGTTTTGGCCGAGACCGAAAGCGCCTGTGAGCAGTCAAGCCCGATGCTTTCTTCTATCTCGGCCTTGACGCGCTCGACTTCGGCGCTGGGCAGGTCGATTTTGTTGAGTATGGGGAGAACTTCATGGTTATGGTCCAGCGCCAGGTAGACGTTGGCCAGGGTCTGCGCTTCCACGCCCTGCGTGGCGTCAACCACCAGCAGAGCGCCTTCGCAGGCGGCCAGTGAGCGCGAAACTTCGTAGTTGAAGTCCACGTGGCCAGGCGTGTCGATGAGGTTCAGCTCATACTCCTGGCCGTCAGCGGCAAAATAGGGAAGCCGTACGGTCTGGGCCTTGATGGTGATGCCGCGCTCACGCTCCAGATCCATCCTGTCGAGGTACTGCTGACGCGCCTCGCGCTGGCTGACCACCTTGGTCAGTTCAAGGATGCGGTCGGCCAGGGTGGATTTACCGTGGTCGATATGGGCGATGATGCAAAAATTGCGTATATTTTCCTGCTTGACCATGTTGTTTCCTGCGTAAAATCTGGGTGTGTAGCAGAATTGTATAGCCAAGATTTGTCATGAAGTCCATGCAAAGGCCAGTGTTTTCGGCGGCGGGTGCGAAGAAGGGGAGAAGTGGTGTGTGTGTGAGGACTTACTGGTGCGGCGCTGCGCTGACTGGTGGGGCTGCGCAGGCTGAAGGGGCTGTCATGTGCTGTTGATGACGGAAAAGAGAAGCCGCTTGCGCGTGTGTTGTGCGACGTGGTGAAATAAAAAGCCGTGCAGCGTTGAAACGCGGCACGGCCTGTCAATTCTGAAAAATCGGTCTAGCGGTACTGGGCCAATTGCAGTCGGACCACTGCCCTGTGCAATGCGGCTTCAGCGCGAACCGAATCAACATGCTCTTCATGGCCGGTAAGACGCTTTTCAGCGCGTTCTTTGGCGGCCATGGCTCTTGCTGTGTCGATACTCTGTGCCATTTCGGCAGACTCGGCCAGCACGGTGAGCACATCGTTGTTCACATCAGCGAAGCCGCCGGATATGAACACATGCTCCTCCTTGCCGCCAGCCGCCTTGTAGCGCAGACCACCAATCTTGAGAGCGGAGAGCAGGGAGACGTGCTTGGGCAGCACGCCGAATTCGCCTTCAACACCGGGGCAGACGGCCATTTCAACTTCGCCGCTTACTACGGTTTTGTCTGGCGTCACCACTTCCAGTTGCAGTGTGCCCATAGGTACTCCTTCGCTCCTGATATGCCAGATGCGGCTGCCCAGTGACCGTGCCACAAAGCACGGTCACTGGGCGGTCAACGCTCTAGTTTTCTTCCTGCAGCTTGCGCTGCTCAAACTTGGCCACGGCCTGTTCAATGCCGCCCAGCATGTAGAAGTCGCCTTCAGCCATGTGGTCGTACGCGCCGTCCAGGATGCCCTTGAAGCCCGTGATGGTGTCTTCAAGCTTGACATACTGGCCGGGGGTACCGGTGAAGGTTTCGGCCACATGGAAGGGCTGGGACAAGAAGCGCTGGATGCGGCGCGCGCGCCCCACCGTGAGCTTGTCTTCGTCCGACAGTTCGTCCATGCCGAGGATGGCGATGATGTCCTGCAGTTCTTTGTACTTCTGCAGCACCATCTGCACGCGCCGGGCCACCATGTAGTGGTCTTCACCCACGACGTCGGGGGCGAGAATGCGCGAGGTGGAGTCAAGCGGGTCCACGGCGGGGTAGATGCCAAGTTCTGCAATCTGGCGCGAAAGCACGAGGGTGCCGTCCAGATGCGAGAAGGTGGTAGCCGGGGCCGGGTCGGTCAAGTCGTCGGCGGGCACGTAAACGGCCTGCACGGACGTGATGGAACCGTTGTTGGTAGAGGTAATACGTTCCTGAAGTGAGCCAAGGTCCGTGCCAAGGGTGGGCTGGTAGCCCACAGCCGAAGGCATGCGGCCCAGAAGGGCGGACACTTCAGAACCGGCCTGAGTGAAGCGGAAGATGTTGTCGATGAAGAGGAGCACGTCCTGATGTTCTTCATCACGAAAGTATTCCGCACAAGCAAGGGCGGTGAGGGCCACGCGGGCACGGGCTCCCGGAGGTTCGTTCATCTGCCCGTAGACAAGTGTAGCGCGTTCCAGAACGCCTGCTTCCTTAAGTTCGAAGTACAGGTCGTTACCTTCACGGGTGCGTTCGCCCACGCCTGCGAAGACTGAGGAGCCGCCGTGCTGCTTGGCGATGTTGTTGATCATCTCCATCAGAATAACGGTCTTGCCAACGCCGGCGCCGCCGAAGAGGCCCATCTTGCCGCCCTTGGGAAAGGGCACAAGCAGGTCCACAACCTTGATGCCGGTTTCCAGCAGTTCGACCTTGGTGTTCTGGTCGGTAAATGCCGGAGCCGGACGGTGAATGGGATAGTACTTTTCAGCGTTAATGGGGCCCAGTTCATCCACGGGGCGACCGATAACGTTGAGGATACGGCCCACGGAGGGCTTGCCCACGGGCACCATGATGGGCTGACCGCTGTCAACCGCTTCCATGCCGCGCACCAGACCTTCGGTGGCGTCCATGGCGATGGTGCGAACAACGTTGTCGCCCAAATGCTGTGCAACTTCACAGACAAGGAACGGGGCGTCCGCGTTGTTTGGATTGTTGATCTCCAGGGCGGTGAAGATATTCGGCAGGTTGCCGTCGCTGAACTCAACGTCCACAACAGCGCCGATAACCTGGACGATTTTACCGATGTTTTTGCTCATTAGTTGGCTCCTTAACCCTTCAGCGCTTCAGCGCCGCCGACGATGTCGATGAGTTCGCTGGTGATGGAAGCCTGCCGCGTTTTGTTATAGAGCAGGGTCAGCATGTTGATCATTTCGTTGCAGTTGCGCGTGGCGTTGTCCATTGCAGCCATGCGGGCTGCATGCTCGCTGGCTGAAGTGTCCAGCATACCGCGGTAAACCTGCACCTTGACGTAGCGGGGCAGAAGCTCCGCCAACAGCTTTTCTTCCTGCGGCTCGTAAACGTATTCGCAGCGCGGTTCTCCGGCTTCTTCGGCGATTTCTTCAGCCTCAGGCGTTTTCAGGGGCAGAAGGCGGAGCGTGCGCGGGGGCAGATTGCCCATAGACACAAACTCGCCGTATATCAGCCACACTTCGTCGAGGCCAAAGGTTTCGTACCCGAAGATGACTTCCTGGGCCACTGAACTTGCCAGGGCAAAATCGATGCTGCCCATGCGGTCTGCATAGGCTTTGTCAATTTTGTGGCCGGCCGCCCTTACGGCGTCACGGCCCTTCTTGCCCATGCAGACAAAGCTCACTTGAAGGCCTTCCGCAGCTTTTTCTTTGGCCAGCCTCAATGCAGAGGCAATGATATTACCGTTGAAGCTGCCGCAGAGCCCGCGGTCAGAGGTCACCAGCACAATGGCGCAATGCTTCTTTTCCTCATGCTCGGCCAGCAGGGGGTGGGCGTTGCCCTCCACCTTGCTCGACAGTTCGGCGAGCACGTCGCGGTACTTGGCCGCGTACGGTCTGAAGCGCTCAATGCGGGCCTGAGCGCCGCGCAGCTTCGCCGAGGCCACCATATTCATGGCCTTGGTGATCTGCTTGGTCTTACCGACCCCCACGATCTTCATTTTTACGTCTTTGAGTGAAGGCATGCTTTTCTCCCGGATATTGGGGGCCCCTAGGCCGTCCAGCCCTGCTTGAAGGCGGCAATAGCCTCGGTAAGCGCTTTTTCCACAGCCTCGTCAATGA
>JAQVZK010000127.1 GCA_028708195.1 Desulfovibrio sp. | reverse complement strand
CAGACCCGCCAGTCATAACCCTTGCCGTCACCAGTGACGCCATGCCGCTGACCCGGCTTGAAGACCTGGTCGATACGCGTATGGCCCAGAAAATTTCGCAGTTGCCCGGCGTTGGCCTAGTAACGCTTTCTGGCGGGCAGCGGCCCGCCGTGCGCGTGCAGATGAACCCGAGGGCGCTGGCCAATGCGGGCCTTACCCTGGCCGATGTGCGCACAGCCATTGCCAGAACCAACGTCAACGACGCCAAGGGCAGTTTTGACGGGCAGGAGCGCGCGAGCACCATTGACGCCAACGACCAGCTCACCTCGGCAGAAGAATACGCCCACGCCATCATTGGCTACAAGGACGGCGCACCCCTGCGCCTGCAGGATGTGGCCGATGTGGTGGAGGGGGCCGAAAACGCGCGTCTGGCAGCCTATGTGGCTGGCGACACTTTGAGTTTTCGTCCGGCCATCGTACTTTCGGTGCAGCGCCAGCCCGGTGCCAACGTTATTGGCGTGGCCGACAGCGTGACGCGGCTTTTGCCCGTATTGCAGCAGACGCTGCCCGGCAACGTGGAAGTGCGCGTGGTAACAGACCGCACAACCACCATTCGCGCCACAGTGCACGACGTGCAACTGGAGCTGCTGCTGGCCGTGGCCCTGGTTATCTGGGTTATCTGGATTTTTTTGCGCAACGTGCAGGCCACCATAATTCCTGCGCTGGCCGTGCCCCTCTCACTGGTGGGGGCGCTTGGGGTCATGTATCTTGCGGGCTATTCGCTCAATAACCTCACCCTTATGGCGCTTGTTATTGCCACTGGTTTTGTGGTGGACGACGCCATTGTGGTTATTGAAAATATCTCCCGCTATCTGGAGCAGGGCATGCGCCCCCTTGAGGCGGCGCTGACTGGCGCGGGACAAATTGGTTTTACCATCATATCCCTGACCATTTCGCTGGTGGCCGTGCTTATACCCCTGCTTTTTATGGGGGATGTGGTAGGGCGGCTGTTTCGGGAATTCGCGGTCACCCTGGCCGTGACCATCCTTATTTCCGCTGTCATATCGCTCACGCTCACCCCCATGCTCTGTGCGGTCATGCTCAGGCCGGATCGCCACAGCAGCCAGAAAAGCGAAGGCCTTTTTTTCACCCGCCTGCTCCATTGGTACGAGGGCAGGCTGGACTGGGTACTGAGCCATCAAAACCTGACCCTCGCCGTGGCGGTGAGCACCCTTGTGCTCACCGTGCTGCTCTATGTCATAGTGCCCAAAGGCTTTTTTCCCGTGCAGGATACGGGCGTCATCCAGGGCATAGCCGAAGCCCCGCAGGACACGTCCTTCAAGGCTATGGCAACGAGGCAGCGTGAGCTTTCACAGGTGATTCTTGAAGACCCGGCGGTGGAAAGTGTGGTCTTTTTCGTGGGCGTGGACGGTATCAACCAGACTATGGCTTCTTCGCGCCTGAGCATCGAACTGCGCCCGCTTGAAGACCGCGACGCCCGCGCCCCTGCCATTGCCCGGCGCATTATGGAGCGCGCCGCGACCCTGCCCGGCATGACCCTGTACCTGCAGCCCGTGCAGGACCTGACCATTGAAGACCGCGTGTCGCGCAGCCAGTATCAGCTCACGGTGGAAGCTCTGGACAGGCCGCAGCTTGATACCTGGGTGCGGCGCATGGTGGACGCCCTGCGCAAGCAGCCGCAACTGGAGCTTGTGGGCAGTGACTACCAGAACCCTGGCCGCATGGCCTGGCTCAATATCAACCGCGATGCCGCCGGAAGGCTTGGCATCAGCATGGCCGATATCGACAACGCCCTCTACGACGCCTTGGGCCAGCGGCTCATATCCACCATTTTTACGCAGACCAACCAGTACAAGGTGGTGCTTGAGGTGGCCCCGCGCTACCGTCAGGGGCCGCAGGATATTGAAAATATCTACGTCAAGGGCGGCGACGGCAAGCCTGTGCCGCTTACGAGCATCGCCACGGTGGAGGAACGCGCAACGCAGCTTTCCATCGCGCGTCAGGGGCAGTTTCCTGTGGCCACCATATCCTTTAACGTCGCGCCCGATTCTTCGCTGGGTGCGGCTGTAAAGACGGTCAACGCCACGTTTGAGAGCCTGCAATTGCCGGATTCGTTGCGTATCCAGTTTCAGGGGGCCACAAGGGCCTTTTTGTCGTCCACCAACAATCAGGTCTGGCTTATTCTCGCGGCCATTGTGACCATGTATATTGTGCTGGGTGTACTGTACGAGAGCTATATTCACCCTGTGACCATTCTTTCCACCCTGCCTTCTGCCGGGGTTGGGGCTTTGCTGGCGCTGATGTTTGGAGGGATGGAACTGGGCGTGGTGGGCATTATCGGTATTATCCTGCTCATCGGCATTGTCAAAAAAAATGCCATCATGATGATTGACTTCGCCCTTGACGCAGAACGCAACGAGGGCAAGGAGCCGCTGGCCGCCATCAGGCAGGCCTGCCTCTTGCGCCTGCGGCCCATTCTCATGACAACTATGGCGGCCCTGCTCGGCGCATTGCCCCTCATGCTGGGCTGGGGCATGGGCGCTGAACTGCGGCGACCCCTGGGCGTGACTATGGTGGGCGGCCTTATTGTCAGTCAGGTGCTGACCCTATTTACTACCCCTGTGATTTATCTGTGGTTTGACCGTCTGAGCCGCCGTGTGCGCGGCAAGGGCGCGTCCCAGGCGGGCGGGGGACTGGGTGATGAACACGGTGATGAACGCGGTGCGGATGCTGAAAGCATTGCTGAAGCGGCGCGGCCCGACGAGGCGAGATCATGAACCGCCCCCCGGAAGCCGGAACAGGCGGCGGGGCGGATAAACCCCGCCTGCGTAAAAAGGCGGAGCCTGGGCACAGGCTTGGCCCCCTTGTGCTGCCCCTGAATATTTCCGCGCCCTTTATCCGTCGGCCCGTGGCCACGGCGCTTCTGACCATAGCCATAACCCTTGCGGGCATTGTGGCCTTTGGCCTTTTGCCCGTGGCCCCTCTGCCCGAGACGGATTTTCCTGTGGTGATGGTGCGGGCAAGAATGCCCGGCGCAGGTGCGGAAACTATGGCCGCCACGGTGGCCACCCCGCTGGAACGGGCCTTGGGGCGCATTGCCGGTGTGACAGAAATGACCTCAAACAGCAGCCTCGGTTCCACCCAGGTTATTTTGCAGTTTGATATCAACCGCAATATCGATGGTGCTGCCCGTGACGTGCAGTCGGCCATCAACGCGGCGCGAACCAATTTGCCGACCATGCCGTCCAACCCGTCGTACCGCAAGGTGAACCCGGCGGGCGCGCCCATCATGATTCTGTCCATCACTTCGGACGTGTTGACCCGTTCGCAGGTGTATGATGCGGCGTCTACGGTGCTGGCGCAAAAAATATCCCAGTTGGCTGGCGTGGGTGAAGTGACGGTGGGCGGCGGCGCGCTGCCTGCGGTGCGCGTTGAGGTCATCCCCGACGCCCTCAGCAGAACGGGCCTGAGCATGGCCGACGTGCGCAAGGCACTTGCCTCGGCCAACGCCTACCTGCCCAAGGGGCAGATAGAAAGCGACGAAAATTACTGGCTTGTGGGTGCCAACGACCAACTGCACAAGGCAGATGACTATAAATCCCTTGTGGTGGGCCGCAGCGGCGACAGGGTCATACGCCTCTCAGACGTGGCGGAGGTGGTGGACAGCTCGCAGGACGTGCGCAACATGGCGCTCTCCAACGGCAAGCCCGCAGTGCTGCTTATCGTCTTTCGCTCGCCCGGGGCCAATATCATCGAGACTGTTGACAGGGTAAAGGCCATGCTGCCCCAGTTGCGCTCATGGTTGCCAGAGAGCGCTGACCTTGAACTGCGCATGGACCGCTCGCTGACCATCCGCGCCTCGCTGCATGAGGTGGAAAAAAGTCTGGTGCTGGCCATGTGCCTTGTGGTGCTGGTGACCTTTCTTTTTTTGCGCAATGGCCGCGCCACCAGTATTCCGGCGGTGGCCGCGCCGGTGTCGCTTATCGCCACCTTTGGGGTCATGTACCTCTGCGGCTACAGCCTGGACAACCTCTCGCTCATGGCGCTTACCGTCTCCACAGGTTTTGTGGTGGACGATGCCATTGTGGTGCTTGAAAATATAGTCCGTCGTCTGGAACTTGGTGAAAGTCCGTTCAGGGCAGCGCTGCGCGGCGCGCGGGAGGTGGGCTTTACCGTTGTATCCATCTCTCTGTCTCTGGTTGCTGTGTTCGCCCCCATTCTTTTTATGGGCGGCGTGGTGGGGCGATTGTTCCACGAATTTTCTGTGGTGCTGACCACGGCGGTGCTTGTTTCAATGGTGATTTCGCTCACCACAACGCCTATGATGTGCGCCATGCTGTTGCGCCCTATGAACCAGAGCGAGCACGAGGCCAAGGCCGCGGCTCAGGCGCGCAAACTGTGCGCCGGAGGCCTTTGCGGGGCCGTGCGCAGATTTTTTGCCCGGATTGGTGACGCGTGGGGCCGGGTGCTTTCAGGCATGCAGGCAGGGTATGCCAAAAGTCTGCCTGTGGTGCTGCGGCACCCGCGTTTGACCATGTTTACCCTGCTGCTTGTGGTGGCGGCCAACGTGTGGATGTATATCGCTGTGCCCAAGGGGTTTTTTCCACAGCAGGACACAGGCGTCATTATGGGCGGCATTCGTGCAGACCAGAGCGCGTCCTTTCAGGCCATGCAGACCAAGCTGACCAAACTTGTGGATATTATTCGCGCAGACCCGGCAGTACAGCAGGTTTCTGCCCATATTTCCGGTGGGCGGGGCGGCGGCGGGGTCTTTATTGCCCTCAAGCCTCTGGCCGAGCGCAAGGTGGGGGCTCAGGCCGTCATTGGCAGGCTGCGCGACAAGCTTTCTGGCGAACCGGGTTTGCAGATTTTTCTGCAGCCGGCGCAAGACATCATGATGGGCGGGCGCAGTTCGCGCTCGCAGTATCAGTACACCCTGCAGGCCGACAATCTGGACGATTTGCGAACCTGGGGCCGCCGCATGCAGCAGGAGCTCGCTTTACTGCCGCTCTTCAAGGATGTGGACAGCGATATTGAGGAGCGCGGCCTGCAAACCACGGTCATGGTCAACCGCGACGTTCTGGCGCGGCACGGCCTGAGCATGAAGGATGTGGACGCGGCCCTTGGCAATGCTTTTGGGCAAAGCCAGGTATCTACCATTTATCGGGACAAGAACCAGTACCGGGTAGTGCTCGAATACGGGCAAAACTGGCTGCAAAGCGAAGAAGCGCTGGAAAAGGTGTATCTGCCCGGCAAGGAAGGGCTTGTTCCTCTTTTGAGCGTTGCCAGTGTCGTTCCGTCCTTTGCGCCGCTTTCAGTCTCGCACCAGGGGCAGTTCGCCGCTGTGACCGTCTCCTTCAACCTGACGCCTGGGGCCTCACTTTCGCAGGCGCAGGCAGCCATTGATGAGGCGCGGGTCAAACTGGGCATGCCCTCCACCATTGTGGGCAGTTTTCAGGGCACCGCCAAAATGTTCAGCGACACGGCGGGCAATCAGGTCATTCTTATTCTGGCTGCCCTGGCCGCGCTGTATATTGTGCTGGGGGTGCTGTACGAAAGCCTCATCCACCCCCTGACCATTTTGTCCACGCTGCCTTCAGCCGGGGGCGGGGCCTTGCTGGCGCTGATGCTCTTCAAGATGGAGTTCAGCGTCATCGCCCTTATCGGCGTGCTGCTGCTTTGCGGTATTGTCAAAAAGAACGCCATCATGATGATCGACTTTGCCCTTGAGGCTTCGCGCAGCCGCAATCTGCCGCCGGATAAAGCCATTTACGAGGCCTGCCTGCTGCGTTTTCGGCCAATCATGATGACCACGGCAGCCGCTATTCTTGGCGCTGTGCCCCTGATGCTGGGGCAGGGCGACGGGGCGGAGATTCGCCAGCCCCTGGGCGTGACCATTGTGGGCGGCCTTTTGGTGAGTCAGATTCTGACACTTTACACCACGCCCGTGGTCTACCTGTGTCTTGACCGCGCCCGCCTGCGCGCGCGCCGTGGGTGGTGGCGTCTGCGCTACGGTGAAGCCGTGGCGCGCAGATTGCAGGTTTTGAGCAAGAGAGCGTAGGGTCTTTTAATTTTGAAATGCTTTTGAGCCAAGGCACAATACTCGCAGCCAGAAATCCACGACGCGTCTGGTTGTGGAATTTGCCGCATTCTCAGTATGATCAATGATCATGCGCAGATACTTGGAAGAGGATTATGTTCGCCGTAATCTTCGCAATACCGGCTCCATAATGGCCGGGGCCAGCCACAGGCACAAAGGCAAAAAAAGCAGCATAAAGGCGCAGCCACCCACGCCAAGAGCCAGCAAAGCCGTCCACAGGGGATGCAGGCCAAGATTTGCCGCAGCACCGAGGGTATAGGCGCTCAGCCACCACGCGGCGGCGGCACCAGGGAGGGAGCAGCCCAGGGCGCGCAGGGCAAGGCCGCCCATGCCCGTAAAAGCGCCCGATCCCTGTCGCCGTGCCCATAGTGCCATGAGCCACAGCACATACAGGCTCACGCTGACGCCCGACAGGGCGGCGATGGCCCAGGCCCCGTGCGGCACAGCCCAGTAGTAGTACAAGGGCAGGCAAACCGCCGTCATGACTGTGCCGGTGACAGCCGGGGTAATGGTGTCGCCGTGGGCGTAGTAGGCCCGTACCAGCACCATGTAGATAATCCAGAAAGGCGTGGCGGCCAGCATGATCTGCGTCAGGGGAGTGGCGGCAAGGGTTTCGGCGGGGCCAAAGCGGCCTCCCTGAAAAATGACGCCCAAAACAGGCCCGGCGCAGGCCGTCATGGCCAGAGCACAGGGGATGATAAGCCCGATGCTTGCCCGCAATGCCGTGCGCAGGGTGCGGTCAAAGCCCTCCCTGTCGCCCTCGGTGAG
>JAQVZK010000126.1 GCA_028708195.1 Desulfovibrio sp. | reverse complement strand
ATGTTGGGTGTAATTGTCAGGGCTGGAATCACGCTCTTACTTACTGTTTTTATGGGAACTTTTGGAACTACATTTATTTTTGCAAATGCAGATAATCCAAAAGAAAAAAATGGGGACAATCCCGTTGACGGCGGTCGTATTCTTTTTGGCAGCATAGGTGAAGCGTCCAATCTCATTCCCTACCTTACTGCCGACTCGGCCTCGCATGAGGTGGCTGATCTCATCTATGTGTCACCGCTGCGTTACGACAAGGACCTCCAGGTGGAGCCCTGGGCCGCCGAGAGCTGGAGCATGGAAGATGAGGGGCGGCTCATGCGCTTTACCCTGCGCAGGGGCATCTTTTGGGAAGACGGCGTTGAGCTTACCACCGCAGATGTGGCCTATACCTGCAAGGTGGTGGCAGACCCGGCCACGGGCAGCCCTTACGCCGAAGACTTTTCGCGCATCAAGGATTTTCGCATCATTGACCGCTACACCTTTGAAGTGACGTATGAACATTTTTTTGCGCGTTCCGTATCCACATGGATGCAACCCATACTGCCCCGGCATTTACTTGAAGGGCAGAACATTCGCAGTACGCCTCTCTCGCGAAAACCCATAGGCGCAGGCCCCTACCGCCTCAAGTCATGGGAGCCGGGCAGTCGTATCATCCTTGAAGCTTCAGCAAGCTACTTTGCAGGCAAACCCCATATCGCCGAGGTCGTATACCGCATCATCCCCGACAGCGCTACTATGTTTATGGAGACCCGCGCCGGACGGCTCGACGTTATGGGGCTTTCGCCGCTGCAATACCTGCGGCAGACCTCAAGCCCGGTATGGGAGCGTGATTTTAACAAGTTTCGCTATCTGGATTCAGCTTATGTTTTTCTGGGTTTCAATCTGCAACATCCTTTCTTTAATGACGTGCGCGTTCGCAGGGCCATTTCGCAGGCCATTGACCGTGAGAGTATCATTCAGGGCGTATTGATGGGGCAGGGCATACCGGCGTTTGGTCCGTTCAAGCCGGGGGTGTGGGCGTATCACCCCACCTTGAAGCCCATGCCGCAAAATGTCGCCGCCGCCCGCGCCCTGCTGGCCGAGGCGGGTTTTGCCGACACCGATGGTGACGGCCTGCTGGACAAGGACGGCAAACCCTTCTCCTTTACTATCCTGACCAATCAGGGCAATGAGCAGCGCATTCTTACCGCCACAGTCATGCAGTCGCAACTCCGGGCTGTTGGTATTGACGTGCGCATTCGCACTGTTGAATGGGCTGCCTTTATTCGCGAATTTGTCAATAAAGGGCGCTTTGACGCCATAATTCTCGGCTGGACCACCCCTCAGGATCCGGATATCTATCAGGTCTGGCATTCATCACAGGCTTTTGAGGGTGGCCTTAATTTCACGCACTACAAAAATGCCGAGGTAGACAGGCTGCTGGAAGAGGCGCGCTCAACGCCCGACCAAAAAACGCGCGCGCAACTCTATTACCGCATGCAAGAAATACTGGATGCAGAGCAGCCCTACTGTTTTCTCTTCGTACCCTATGCGTTGCCCGTTGTGCAAAAGCGTTTTCAAGGGGTTAAGCCAACACTTGCGGGTATAATGTACAATTTTGAAAAATGGTGGGTGCCCAAAGCTTTGCAGGGTTACAGCCTTACGCCAGAGTAATCCCGGTTTACGTCGCAACAGTGACGAAATGATTGTATCTGCCGCCCGGTAAGGCTTGCACCTTGCCGGGTTTTTAGCGGGCTGTACTGAAAATACAGTGGTTTTCATGCAATCTGTGACGTTGACAAGGCTGCGCAAGTAAGAACATAGTCAAAGTCATAAACAAAGATTTTACGCCCCGGATGGGACTTACATATGATCCGTATTCAGGAAATTCTCGACAAGGTAGCGGCGCACAATCCAGCCGCTGATCTGGAACTCATCCAGAAAGCCTATGTTTTCGCCGCCACTGCCCATGTGGGGCAGACGCGCCTTTCTGGCGAGCCCTATTTGTCCCATCCCTTGGCCGTGGCCGATACTCTGGCCGAAATGGGCTTTGACGAAGCCACCGTGGTTGCCGGACTGCTGCACGATACGGTTGAAGATACCAAGGCTACCATTGAAGAGCTGGACGAGAATTTTGGCGAAGATGTCGCCGACATTGTCGATGGCGTGACCAAGATCAGCATGATCCCGTTTGAAAACAAGGAAGAAGCGCAGGCTGAAAACATACGCAAGATGATCCTGGCCATGAGCCATGACATGCGGGTGCTCATGGTCAAACTGGCTGACCGTCTGCACAATATGCGCACTCTTGACTTTCAAAAAGCCCACAAGCAAAAGCGCATTGCCCAGGAAACAATGGATATTTATGCGCCTTTGGCCAACCGCCTCGGCCTGTATATCCTCAAGCGCAGCCTGGAAGACCTGAGCTTCAAGTATCTGCGCCCGGACATTTATAATCAGATTGTCCACTGGCTTGACAAGCATCAGGTGGTGGAAAAGCAGATTATCGCCAAAGTAGTGGATCTCATCAAGGATCTATTGGCCTCCAACGGCATTGAGGGCCAGGTTTACGGGCGCATCAAACACAAGCACAGCATTTACAAGAAGATGCAATCCCAATCCCTGACTCTGGACGAAATGCACGATATCATGGCTTTTCGTGTGCTGGTCAAGGATATCAAGGATTGTTACGCAGCGCTTGGTCTGGTCCATTCGCAGTGGCGGCCAGTGCACGGGCGGTTTAAAGACTATATTTCAATGCCCAAAACCAACGGCTACCAAAGTCTGCACACCACAGTCATCGGGCCCGAAGGCGAACGCATTGAAATTCAGATACGTACCGAAGACATGCACCGGCAGGCTGAACACGGCGTGGCCGCCCACTGGCTGTACAAGGAAAAAGGACGCGTCAACAGTAAAGACCTGGAACAGTTTGGCTGGCTGCGCGAAATTTTTGAAAGGCAGAGCGAAGAGACCGACTCACGCGAGTTCATGCATTCGCTCAAAATGGATCTCTTCAAGGACGAGGTCTATGTCTACACGCCCGCCGGAGATGTGAAGGAACTTCCTGAAGGGGCTACACCGCTGGATTTTGCCTTTATCATCCACACCAAGGTCGGCCAGCACTGCACAGGGGCTAAGATCAACGGCCGCCTTATGCCCCTGAGTACAGAGCTAAAAAATGGTGATATTGTTGAAATTGTTACGGATCCTAGTCGAAATCCCAACCGTGACTGGCTCAAGATCGTCAAAACCGCCAGGGCACGCAGCCGCATTCAACACTATCTTCGCACCGAAGAACGCTCCCACGCCGTCAGCCTCGGGCGTGACATGCTGGAAAAAGAAGGCCGCAAGGTCAGCCTTAACGTAAACAGGGCCAGCAAAGACGGGCACATGGCCCTGGTGGCCCAGGAAATGAATTTTGAAAGTGTGGATGACCTGGTGGCGTCAGTGGGCTATGCCCACACGACACCGCGCAAGGTGCTTAACAAACTGTACGCGGTGCTGCACCCTGACGAGGTCGCAGCCGCACCCGCCACGCCCACGGTCAAGGAAAGCAAGGATGCCGCCACCCGCAAAACAGAAGGCGTGGGCATTTCTGGTGTGGACGGGGTACTCATGCGCTTTGCCAAGTGCTGTAATCCCGTGCCTGGTGACCCCATTATCGGCTATATCAGCCGGGGCCTTGGCGTCAGCGTGCATCGCGCAGACTGTCCCAACGTGGCCAATATGGAGCCAGAAAGGCTCATATCTGTCCACTGGGATGGCGCGGAAGAAAAGCCCTATGATGCTGGTATCTTTATTATTTCAAAGAATGAACACGGCGTTCTGGCACTGGTTGCGCAGGTGCTGGCCAAAAATAATGTAAACATCACCGGGCTGAGTATGGACAATCTGGTGGATGGCCGCGCCAAGCTGCGGTTTACTGTTGAGGTGCGCGACGCCACACAATTGTATCAGCTTATTGAGGCCATACGCGCGCTGCCACCTATTCTTGAAGTGGTGCGGGATACAGAAGACGCACAATAAGTTTGATCTTATATGGTCATCTTGTACGGCCTGGGGTGTGAATACCTCAGGCCGTATTGTTTTGTAGGGTTCGATCTTTTGGGGAATTATTGAGATCTGTTTTTTACTTTGGCCGTCTTGACGGCGTGGGATTGCGTAAGAGTAAGTGAGTAGTCGCTACCTTCCGCGATCAAAATGCGTTAAGGCTGAGAACTCAATTTATGCCTTACTTGTGCGGGTGGAACTTTTGGTGAAAATCCAGAATCTCAGTTCTTACAGTCTCCTCAAGCTCATTAAGGTTCTTTTCTGGCCGGCCAAGATAGAAGCCCTGCGCATAGTCAAAGCCCATACGTATCACGCTGGCCAGTTCATCAGAGGTTTCCACGCCTTCGGCAAGGGTGAGAATTCCCTTGGCGCGACAATAGTTCAGCAGGCCAGAAAGGAGCTCTTTTTGTGATGGGGATGTGTCGTGAATGGATTTGATAAAAAATCTGTCAATTTTGAGAATATCAGGCGAAAGGTTGATCAGGCGGAGTATGTTCGAGTGCCCACAGCCAAAATCGTCCAGAGCCACCTGAGTGGACATTTCTGTGCGAAAGTCTTTGACCTGTTGCGCCAGCGAACTTTCTACCGTGGCTGTCTCCAAAATCTCGAACACTATTTTTTTGCATATGGCCTTGCATTGGGGATGAATCTCGCGCAGTTCCGCCAGATTTAAAAACCGGGTTGAAATGGTGTTGAAAAAGATTTTTTTGTTTGCAAGCAGATGCTTGTGGCTGTGAATCCATTCAAAGATGATCTCAAACGTCACCTTTTCAAGCTGAAAGAGCTTGGACTGATTTTCAGCCAGGGCCAGAACGTCCAGGGGGCTGGAAAAATCCGGTATGGTGGGGCGCATCAGCGCTTCATACCCGAGTATGTGGGCATTGCGCAGATTGACTATGGGCTGAAAGGCAAATCGAAGCAGTTTGCCGTCGAGCAGCTCATTCAGCTTTTCTTGCCTGCCGAGAGTATTGGCTTTTGTGCGGTATATTTCTGGGCTGAACCGCATCAGTGTGCCCCGGTTTCTACTCTTGACCTCAAGCTGCGCGTGATAGGCGCAGTTCATGAGAATGTCGCCTTCAAGCGCGTCGTGGGGATATACTGCGGCACCGCTTGAGGCCCGAATCCATACTTCGTCGCTGCGCAGCACGATTCGGGTATTAAGCAGGGTTTTCATGCAGCCCTGGGCAAAGCCGAAGGCATCAGACTCGCTGTTGAAACCATGGGCGTAAACGGCAAATTCGTTGCCTGCCATGCGCGCGAGAAAGTTCGTGCCATAGGCGCAGGCCGCGAGTACTTCTGCAACCCTGTTGAGGTAGAGGTCGCCATTGTCATAGCCGTAGGCATCATTGATGTACTTGATGTTATCCAGCTCGCAACAAAACAGAATCCCAACCCTGTCGGGCTGCTCCTGCAGAATGCCGCGAACTGACCGAACAAAAGCCTTGCGGTTGAGAAGACCTGTTTCGGAATCATGACTCTTATCGTACTCGGCCCGTCTTTTTAGCGTGGTAGCCTGGCTCATGACAAAATCAAGGCCGTCAGAAAGCTCCCCCATATAATCTGCGGGAAAAGCAGGATACCCGGCCGTAGCCATGAGCATTTGCCGCGAAAGGCGCCTCAGGTTCATGTGCAGCGTCTTGAGTTCCGCGGCAAACGCGTTTGAAGAAGCCGGTGGAGAAACGGAAAGATTACCCTTTGCCAGTTCCGCCGCGTAATTTTTTGTTTCAGTAAGAGACTTTGTTAACAGGCAAAGTTTTTCAGCCTGCGGCGAAGCACTGGATTGGCAGAATGCCTCCAGCGCTTCGTCGTACTGACCATGCAGCAGTTTGTCCAGCCCACGATCTTTCTGCATCCTTGCCCTCAAAAACTGTGCTTGCGGATTATGCGTACGTTTTGTTTATTCACCAAAATTTGTAATGGATTCGCTGTCATTCCTGGCTATAGATTGTGCTATTGCCGTGCCTATAGAGGCCAGGTCACAATCTTCTGGCAGAAGAGCGGCGGCCTCTTTGCACACATTCCCTTCTGCGTCAGGTTCATTACGGGCAATAATGTTGGCTGCGGCAATAAGTCGCGTTTCCATTTTGCAGGTAGGGGCCAATTCTGGGGCATGGTGCCAGTTTATGGGTTCTGTCAAAATAAGGGGGAGCTTCCATTGGTAAAGAATGACCGCCCCAATGAGTGCGTGGTCCATGTTCCAGTAAGCGTTTTCAACTTCAAAGCACTGCTGCCTGTTTTCGCAGCGCTTGTTTTCCATTGCTTGCCAAAGATCAGGGCGAGAAGAAGCGAAAATAACCTTGCCAATGTCGTGAAGAAGGCCAGCGATATAGGCTTCATCCGGGTCCATGATCAGGCGGTTTTTTTCATCGGCAGAGGGGCCCCATGCGCCGTCCTGGCCGCCCAGTTCAGCGGCAAGAACCTTGGCGATGGCGGCAGTTTTTAATTCATGCAGCCATAGCCCTGTGATATCAAAGCCTTTTGGCAGGGATACCCCCTTGATTACGGCGGCCATTCCCACCATAACCACCAGGGTTCTTATTGTTTTTAGCCCCAGAATATTAATGGCTCTGTGAAGAGTCGATACCTTGAATTCCTGACCGTAGGCTGCAGAATTGGCCGTGGCAAGTACACGGGTGGTCAGCTTTTGGCTCCGCTCAATAAGCGCTACCAGCCCCTTGGCAGGGGTGGCTGAACTGTTTTGCGTTGCCGCAAAAAGCATAGGTAGAAGATCCGGCTCAAAAGGGAGTACAGGCGGTTTTTGCTGAAGTTCCTGCAGGCACGCGCGGGCGTCTTCTTGAGGATGCATGCGTATAAATCCCGGTTAGATTCTCTGAAACTGTGGAAAGGACAGCATCTGGGGTCCGCCTGTAATGAGCCGATACCAGACAATACCTGGGATCTTTCAGTTAACCTTCTTCTCCATTCAGCACTGTCACCAGATATTCGGCCAGCGACTGCATGGTCT
>JAQVZK010000125.1 GCA_028708195.1 Desulfovibrio sp. | reverse complement strand
GGGCCGCGCCTGCCAGGGCAAAAAAAAAGCGTAAGGTGCCCCGACTACCGTCATCTCATATAAGTTGTTCATGGGGCCCCCTCACGGTTTCTGTAGGAACGCTGCGAAAATCCAGTTGTACACGGTGCTGCTGCTGGATGGATTGCAGGTCTTCCCTGTCTTGGGCGGACAGTGCCACGTGGGGAAGAATCTGGATTTTTTCAGGGCCGTAATGCAGGTTGCCAATATTGAGCGTGTCCATAATGACGCCGTCTGCGTTGGCGCGCCGGGCATCCTGGCAGTTACCAAAAAGAACAAAACTGTCGTCGCCACAGGCGTCCAGCGTTCTGACCAGGTCGTGTACAGGGATGAAGTGGGTGATAATGCGTTGCGGCACGGCGAGTTCAATTATTTGCTGACGTAGCGCGTCTGCCGCAAGTTCGTCGTTGGCAACCACCAAGTGCCTGACCCCCGTATAGGGTAACCAGGCCTCGATGACCTGCCCGTGCACCAGGCGATTATCCACGCGAAACCACATATAGTTAGCCGTCGGTCTTGGCTCGGGCCTTATTGCGCAGCATATTTCCGGCAACCACGATGCCCTTTGACCCCGCCTCGCCCGCCAGTTGGGCCACTTCTTCCAAAGTTTTTTCACGTGTTGAAAAGGCCTTGAGCAGCATGGGCAGGTTAACGCCTGTCACAACTTCAACCTTGTGTGTAGCCAGAAGCGAAAGAGCCAGATTGGTCGGCGTGCCGCCGAACATGTCGGTGAGAATAATGACGCCCGCTCCCTTGTCCAGCCTTTGTGCTGCATCAGTGAGACGGCGTACGGTTTCAGACACTTCGTGGGCCACATCCACGCTAATGGAACTACAATCGCTTTGCGGCCCCAGAATGAATTCGGCGGTGCGCAGCATTGCCGAACCATAGTCGGCATGCGAAACAATGATAATCCCTACCTGTGTCTTCTTGCTTTCGTCCGTCATGACATTCCTCCCGACTCAAAGCCTGCCAGCTTTTTTAGCCAAGTTCAAGGTGTCGGTGTTCCAGAGTAGTCGGGTAGTCTGCCTGCTTCAGAGCCTGCGCGATTTCTTCGGCCATGGCCACTGAACGGTGGCGTCCACCAGTGCACCCAACAGCAATGGTGACGCGGTACCGGCCCTCTGCCTCCATAAGCGGCAGCATAAAGAGAAGCAGATCCATAAGTTTGGCGCGAAATTCATTGGCGTGTGGCTGGTCGAAAACGTATTGTGCAACAGCCTTGTCTTTGCCACACAGGGGGCGCAGTTCGTCCACAAAGTATGGATTGCTGAGAAAGCGCAGGTCAAACACAAAATCCGCTTCGCGCGGCACGCCGTATTTGAAGCCAAAGGAAATGACATTGACCTTGATGGCGCGGAGCTGGCTTTTGCTGTCGCTCCAGCGTTTTTGAATGGCCCGGCGCAGGTCATGAATGGAAAAGCGCGACGTATCTATAACAAGGTCGGCCATTTCACGTAAGGGGCGTAAGCTGTTGCGCTCTGAAAGCAGGGCAGTTTCAAGGCCCAGCCCATCGCGCTCAAGGGGATGCGGACGGCGGGTTGTGGCATAGCGCCGCAGCAGTTCCTGCACGTGACATTCTAAAAAAAGAAGTATGGGGCGAATATTTTTGGCCGCAAGGTCAGACAGGGCCTCGTTGATCTCATCCAGAAAGTTGCTCTGGCGCAGATCCATGCCCAGGGCGATGCCCTTAAAGTGGCTCATGGAGGGGCGAGACATCATGGCGACCATTTCAGGGGCCATGCTCGCTGGCAACCCGTCCACCACAAAGTGGCCCATATCTTCAAAAACTTTCAGGGCTGTGCTTTTGCCTGCGCCAGAAAGACCGGTAACTATGCACGCAGCTGCAGGCTTTCCGACGGTGTCATCTTTGGCTGCAGGCTCAGTGGTCTGCTGGTTGGTGGTGGTCATGAATCCCCCGCTGAGGCCCCGGCCGCCCCTGTGGGCAGCCGGGATTCAGGAGTAGTTATAAGACGGGGTCAATCAGCGCGTAGCTGCTTGTGCGCGTGCGATATACCACATTGATGCGGCCGTTTTCTGCGTTAAAGAACACAAGAAACTCGCTGCCAATGGAGTCAAGCTGCATGAGGGCCTCATCAAGATGCAAAGGCTTGGTGGCGAGACGGTCCGTACCTTCCTCAGGTTGTGCGACCTCGGCTTCGGCGTCAAGATTGTAGGTAAAGACATCCACATCTGCGCTACGCGCTTTACGGCGCTGCGTCTTTACACGCGAAACCTGACGCTTGATCTGCGCCTCCACCTTGTCTGTCACAAGGTCAATGGCGGCATACATATCTGTGGTTTGCTCTGTGGCGTTGATGTGCAGCCCTTCGCCAACAACTGTAACTTCGCAGCGGTGACGGAACTTGTCCACAGTCAACACAACACTTACTTCAAGACCGGATGATTTGCCAAAAAAACGCCCCAGCTTTTCCATGCGGCGGCGGGCATATTTCTTAAGGTGGTCGGAGGCTTCAAAGTTCGTGAAGGCGAAAGAGATGTTCATATAATCCTCCTTATTATGTCGGCTCTCATAGGAGAACCAGGAACCCGCCCTTGCGAGGACGGTGAAAAGCCGGCAAAGAGCCCGGATTTTCGCAATTTTTATCTCTTCGTCGTGGGCAGTCTGATGCAGATGTCTGCCACAGGCGAACAAGAAAACTAAAAATGTTCCTTTCGTCTGGAAGAGGACGGAATATCAAGCGCCGTGCGGTATTTTGCCACAGTGCGCCGTGCAATGTGAACCTTGAGGTGCTCTTTTAACATTTCACCAATGCGTTCATCACTCAAGGGAGACTTGGTGTCTTCGCCAGCAATGAATTTTTTTATGAGGGCTTTGACACTCTCTGAACCCACCTGACTTCCGTCATCCAGTTCCAACCCGCTATTGAAGAAAAATTTCAGTTCAAAAATGCCATGAGGTGTGGCCACATACTTGTTGGTGGTAATGCGGCTGACAGTCGACTCATGCATGCTGATGTCGTCTGCAATGTCTTTAAGAATAAGGGGAGCAAGGCGCGATACGCCAACTTCAAAAAAGCCTTGCTGGTGCTTGACGATGCTTTCCATCACCTTGTACAGGGTGCGTTGGCGCTGGTAGAGACTCTTGATGAGCCAGCTGGCCGCGCGCATTTTTTCTGTACAATATTCTTTTTCCTTGTCTGAAGCGCCCTTCATGTCCATCTGGTTCATATTGGAAAGCTGTATCTGCGGCAAACCATCATCATTGAGCAGTATGACAAATTCGTCACCCATCTTGTACACAAAAACGTCCGGACTGACATAGGTAGGCTCGCCACCACCAAAACTCGCTCCTGGCAGGGGGTCGAGGCTCTGAATGATGTCCAGATACTCTTTCAGTTCTTCCATATCTAGTTTGAACTTGCGCAGCAATGGCTTATAGCGCTTGCCTTCAAGATCTTCCAGATGTGAGCGTATCAGCTCAAGCAGTATGGGGTCACGGTCGTACTTGAGGCTCTTGATCTGCACGAGCAGGCATTCGCGCGCGTCACGCGCTGCAACGCCCACGGGGTCAAACAATTGCACTTTTTCAAGAACGCTCAATACGTCAGACGGGTCCGCCTCGGCCATTTGCGCAATTTCATCGATATTTGCGTGCAGATAGCCTGCGGAAGAAAGGTTGCCAATGATGATTTCGCCAATGTCTTTCTGGGCGTCAGTAAGTGTAGAAAGACGCAGTTGCCAGAGCAAATGGCCTTCAAGGGTCGGCTTGGCGGAGTAGCGGGCCTCAAGAGGAGAGATTTCTTCAGCAACTTCAAATTCACGGGGCTGCACAAGGCGAGGGGTGCTGGCAAACTCGCCCAAATAGTCTTCCCAGTCGGCGTCCTTGGCCAGATCCTGGTCATATATTTCTTCAGCGGCCTTTTCTCGCCGTTCATCAGCGGGTTCATTTGAACTGTCGTCACCTTGGGATTCTTCAAGAAAGGGATTGTCCAGCATTTCTTGCTGCACAGTCTCCAGAAGCTCCAGGCGTGAGAGCTGAAGCAGCTTGATGGCCTGCTGTAATTGCGGGGTCATCACCAGCTGCTGCGCCAGTTTGAGTTGTTGTCGAAGTTCCAGTGCCATGAGTCTGTTCCGCTTTGAGTGTCCTCAGGAAAGATTTTTTAATTACAAGTAATGTGCCATAGTAGCAAAAATTATGCAATAGCCAGAGGTTGCGAGGCTAAAACACGGTTTAAAGTGTAATGGTGCGTACTTTGCATCATTGTTTTCAGGATGTTGGCTTCAGGTGCGCCACGGGGGTGCAGAATATAAAAAAGGGAGGTTGACCCTCCCTTTTTTATATTCTGCACTGTGCAGTTAAATCTTCAGTGGTTAGAGCAGATTCACTTTACGCCGGTGGAATGTCAGAAGGGCATTACCTTTCCCCACAAAGCATTTCAACCGTTCACGCGTAACATGCCCTAAACCTTGGCGTGCTTTTTGGCCGCGCCGATAAATTCACGAAAGAGGGGGTGGGCGTCCATAGGACGTGACTTGAATTCCGGGTGGAACTGGCAACCGAGAAACCATGGATGATCGGGCAGTTCAACTATTTCCACCAGCGTTCCGTCAGGTGAGGTGCCGCTGAAAACCATGCCCTTTTCGGCCAGCGCCTCTTTGAATTCATTGTTGAATTCATAGCGATGACGGTGGCGTTCTTCAACCATTTCTTTCTTGTAGGCATCAAGCGCGCGAGAATTGGGCAGAACCTTGCAGGGGTAAGACCCAAGGCGCATGGTGCCGCCCTTGTCGCTTCCGGCATCACGCTTTTCAACGTTCTTGGTGCGGAAGTCATACCATTCGGTCATAAGGTAGATAACCTTGTGCTTGGAACGGTGGTCAAATTCTTCAGAATTGGCATCAGCCATCTCGGCAACGTGGCGGGCAAATTCGATGACCGCGCACTGCATGCCAAGGCAGATGCCGAAAAAGGGAATCTTTTTTTCGCGGGCGTAGCGAATGGCCGTAATCTTGCCTTCGACGCCGCGGTAGCCAAAGCCGCCAGGCACGAGAATGCCGTCACAGCCCTTGAAATGCTCGGCAGCATTCTTGTCATCCACATTTTCGGAGTTGACGTAACGTAGGTTTACCTCAACCCGATTGGCCACGCCGCCGTGAATCAGGGCTTCATGCAGACTTTTGTAAGCTTCTTTCAGGTCCACATATTTGCCCACAATGGCGATGGTAACCTTGCCCTTGGGGTCGGCGCAGTCACGAACGAGTTTTTCCCAGGCTTCAAGGTGGGCATTGCGCGCGGGCAGGCGCAGCATGATGGCCACTTTTTGGTCAAAGCCCTCTTCATAAAACTTCAAAGGGACTTCGTAGATATTGTCAACGTCTACCGAAGAGAACACGGCGTCCTGATCCACATTACAGAAAAGGGCGATTTTGCGGCGCAGCTCTTCGGGGATGCTCTGTTCGCAGCGGCAGAGGATGATATCTGGCTGAATGCCGATGGAAAGCAGTTCTTTTACGCTGTGCTGGGTAGGCTTGGTTTTGTGCTCGCCCGCGGTGCGCAGGTAGGGCACCAGGGTAAGGTGGATGTTCAGGCAGTTATCGCGGCCAATATCCGAGCGCAACTGACGTATGGCTTCAAGGAAGGGCAGCCCTTCAATATCGCCGACAGTGCCGCCAATTTCAATAATGGCCACATCAGGGGCATTGTCGCCTTCAGCCAGCGACAGAACCACGCCTTTGATTTCGTCGGTAATATGGGGAATGACCTGTACGGTGGCACCAAGGTAGTCGCCGTGACGTTCTTTGGCGATGACCTGATTATAGATGGCCCCTGAAGTGGTATTGTTTTTACGTGACATGGGCACATTCAGATAGCGTTCGTAGTGCCCAAGGTCGAGGTCAGTCTCTGCGCCGTCGTCGGTCACAAAAACTTCGCCGTGCTGAAAGGGGTTCATGGTGCCAGGGTCAACGTTAATATAGGGATCGAGTTTCTGTATGGTGACCGAAAGGCCGCGGGTTTGCAGCAGTGCACCCAATGAGGCGGCCGCCAGTCCCTTGCCCAAAGATGACAGAACACCGCCCGTCACAAAGATAAATTTCGTTTTCATGGCTCCCACCTTAATATCTTGATCGCTTTACGGTACAACCCTGTATGCTTAGCCCAAAATGATTTTTTTGGCTAGCATTGACTATCGAAAACAAGGTAAGTAGTGTGTTATTCCCTCTTCAGCACGCGCAGGTACAGCCAGGCTTTACCTGCGGCCCGTGAGGTGCGGGCTGCGTTCGGCCCACAGGCCGCACGGCGCACGTGCCAGCATCAGCAGGGCTCAAAAAGATATGCCAAGCCAAGGAGGCTTTACCCGCATGGGCATGGTCAATACACTGGTCATCACCGGTTACGGAACAAATTCTCATCTCGAAACCGCACATGCAGCCCGCCTTGCTGGCGCAGACAGAGCGGACGTAGTCCACTTTTCAGACATTGTGGCGGCCAAGGTTCGTTTGGCCGACTACCATTTTTTGGTCTTCCCCGGCGGTTTTCTTGACGGTGATGACCTTGGCGCCGCCCAGGCCGCTGCCATGCGCTGGCGTTACCTCAAAGATGCGCAAGGCATATCTTTGCTGCAAAGTTTGCGCGACTTTCTGGATGAGGGCAAGCTGATTCTCGGCATATGCAACGGCTTTCAGTTGCTGGTCAAGCTGGGTGTGCTGCCTGCCCTTGGCGGTGTGCGCTTTGAACGCCAGGTTTCGCTTGGCCACAACGACTCTGCCCGCTACGAAGACCGTTGGGTACATTTGCTGCCCAATGCAGAGAGCCCCTGTGTCTTCACAAAGGGCATGCCCCTGTTGAGCATGCCGGTGCGCCACGGTGAAGGCAAACTTGTGCCCCGCGACGAAGAATGCCTGCGCCGCCTTGTGTCGGAACACCTTATTGCGCTTCAGTATGCTGACCCTGAAACAAAGCTGCCGACGCAGGAATACCCGCTTAATCCCAATGGTGCGGCTCTGGCCATTGCCGGGCTTA